>DAOVFI010000649.1 GCA_030673005.1 Planctomycetales bacterium | reverse complement strand
ACTGGGCCGGTCGGTGCAAGGCGGCATGGGAACAGCACCACCGGGCCGGCGGCGGGCAGGCGCTGTTCGGGATTCAGCAGGGCGGCGCGTTCGCGGACCTTCGCAGCCGAAGCGCCGAAGCGCTTGTGGAACTTGACCTGCCGGGCTATGCGATAGGCGGTTTAAGCGTGGGCGAGGGGCATGAGAAGATGGTGGCTGTGCTCGAGCACATCGACGAACAGTTTCCGCCGGGCAAACCTCGTTACCTGATGGGCGTGGGTGAGCCGAGGGACATACTCGCAGCCGTGGCGCGTGGCGTGGATATGTTCGACTGCGTCCTTCCGACGCGGAACGGGCGGAACGCACAGGCGTTCACCTGGAACGGAAGGATCAAACTACGCAACGCCGCCTTCGCACGCGACAACCGACCTATAGACGAATGCTGCGACTGCTACGCCTGCCGGAATTTTTCAAGGGCTGCGATCCGGCACTATTTCCAGGCCGGCGAGATGCTCTCCGCGACGCTGGTAACGATACATAACCTGACGTTCTTTTCGCAGTTCACCTCGGCGATCCGCAAGGCCATTGCCGCCGGGGAACTGGAGACGAGGACGCACGAGTGGATGGCGCGGATGTATGCCGGTGACGACGAATAAACGTGCAGCGTCTTCAGGTCTTTGTTACAGACAGGTTCCCGCACGCCGATAAGCGCAGTGAATTGTCGGGAATCGTCGAAATTACCGCACGATTCGCTGTGCTCATCATACGGCTTTGACGCTTATTCCTACTGAAAGACTCTTGCGCCGGGACGTTTTACTGTTGACTCCAGGCGGTTTCTCAAGCAGAATACGCAACCTGAACTGTAACAAATGGAAGAGGGAAAAACACTGAAAGGACTTTGCTTATGCGTATTTGGCATGTATTGACGATAGCGGCTATTACAGCGATGCTGCTGGGCGGGCAGGCGCGGATCGCCCTGTCGCAGATGCCCACGACCAAACCGGCCATAAAAGACAAGGACGCCAAAGCCCAGGAAAAGAAGGACAAGGACGCCGACAAGGACAAGCCCGAAAGCGGCGAGGACGAGTCCGCAAAAGACGAGAAGGATAAAAAGGACACCCCGCAGCCCCCCAGTCTGTTGGGCAAGTGGTTCCTGCCCTTGATGATCGGGATGATGATCCTGCTGTGGTGGTTTATGGGCAGGGGACGGAGAAAACAGCAGCAGCGCCAAAAAGAAATGATAGCCGCCCTGAAGAAGGGCGATAAGGTAACTTCCATCGGCGGAATAGTCGGGACGATCGTCGAAATCAAGGGCGACGAGATTACCGTCAAGGTGGACGAGTCGTCCAATGTCCGGATGAAGTTCACCCGCTGGGCGATCCGCGGCATCGGCGCAGCCGGCAAGGCCGAAAAC
>DAOVFI010000771.1 GCA_030673005.1 Planctomycetales bacterium | reverse complement strand
GCTCTACAACTGTCTTCCCACCACGACGACCGATTGACCGAGCGGGACGGGGACAAGGCGTTCGAGGGCGGAGAATATCGGCACGAGGCGGTTGAACAACCTGGCCTTCGATGCGCTCAGTTGCGACCTTTTCAGCACCCGTCCCTGCCACCACCAGCCCAGCGCGCCGGGGAGGTTCATATATCGTCCCCATACGGGCTTAAGCCCGGCTGCGTGAAAGGCACGCCGAAGTGAACTGAGCGTATATCGTCGCAGGTGTCCCATCGCGCGGTCCATCTGTCCGTAGAGGCACGGCAGGGCCGGCACAAGCACAATCGCCCGCCCGTCGGGGCGGAGAAGCCGGCCCATCCGCCGGAGTGCCTCGACGTCGTCGTCGATGTGTTCCAGGACGTTCAGGCACACAACGGAATGAAAACCGCCAGGCTCGGCGTCCTCGCTGGGACATTCCTCTATCCGGCAGGGGCTGATTTCGACGTTCAGGTGTTTGGCGAAGCGCTGTGTGAGATAGTCCCGGTACGGTCCGAACGGCTCCAGGCAGACGACTCGCTCGGCGTTGAGCAGGAACTGCGTGATGTTCCCGACGCCGGCGCCGACCTCGACGACCGTCGGTCCGAGATGGTCGCGGACGACGTCGTATATCCACAGGTTATAGTGATAGAGCGTCGAGATTATCGCCAGGCTTTGCGAGACGGCGTCGGGCGGCAGGTCCTTGGTTTCGACCGGCGCGACGGGCAGATGGGAATCTTTATCCATTGAAGAAGTCATGATTCGTAAATATTCACCCAATTGCAATGAATGCTTCAAGAAAAGAGCAAGTCAGGCACACAAAATGAAAAAACAATTCGTCCGTTGGAATTGTTTTTTCATTTCTCCGCTCCTAAAGGGTGGCACGGTCAAGTCGGAGACTTGGCCGTGGTGGGCGCCGTCACGGCCAAGCCTCACTTCCTGCCTGCCGGTCTTCGACCCTGCCTTCGGCTCTGAGGCTCAGGCTCGAAGAGAGGCTCAGACCCGAAGGGCAGGCAG
>DAOVFI010000104.1 GCA_030673005.1 Planctomycetales bacterium | reverse complement strand
CCGGGACTTCGCTGCGCTCCGTCCCGGCCTACAGGCTCCGTCCCGGCCTACAATTTCCGTCTCGTCCTTACATTGAAGAAAGGGGAAGAGTCAGCCGGAGCCGTTTCTTCCCCTTTCCCTCCTGATGCCGTTGCATCATTGTCAGAACTTAGCCAACGTTGTGGCGTCCTCTTCGTCCAGAGGGATAATCTCTTCAGGGTTTTTGGCGGGGGCGGCGGTTTTGTCCTTTTTCGAGCCGCCGTCGGCGATGTCATGCCACGTGCGGTTTGACCCGCTAAGTTTCCCACCGCCGGAAGATTTACCGACCTTTTTGGTCGGTCCCTGACCGACAGAGCCCTGACCGTTGCTCGCCGAAGCGCCTTCGACGATGGCGCGCAGGTTATTGACCATGTACTTGAGTTCTTCGGCCTGGGCGGAAAGTTCCTCGGACGCCGACGCCGACTCTTCAGCCGTTGCGGCGCTGGACTGGGTTACCTGGTCGATCTGACCGACGGCCGTATTAATCTGCTCGATGCCCTTGGCCTGCTCGTTACTGGCGGCGGCAATCTCGGCCACCAGGTCGTTGACCTTGCGATTGACTTCTGAAATTTCTTCCAGGGCGCCGGCCACTTCCTGACTGATCTGGACGCCGGAGTCGGCGTTCTTGACCGATTCGGCGATCATTTCGGATGTGTTACCCGCCGCTTCGGCGCTCCGCTTGGCAAGGTTGCGGACCTCTTCAGCCACTACCGCAAAGCCCTTACCGGCGTCGCCGGCGCGGGCGGCTTCCACCGCCGCATTCAACGCCAGCAGGTTCGTCTGGAACGCTATCTCGTCGATCGTCTTGATGATCTTGGAGGTCTCGTCGGAAGAATTTTTAATGTCTTCGATTGCCTTGGACATTTTGTTCATGGCATCGATGCCCTTGTCGGCCCCGGTGCGTGCGCTTGCGGCGAGGTTCTTGGCCTCGGTGGCGTTGGAGGCGTTCTGCTTTGTCATCGAGGACATTTCTTCGATGCTGCTGGTGGTCTCCTCGACGGCGGCTGCCTGTTCGGTGGCGCCCTGGGCGAGCGACTGCGAGGAGGACGAAACCTGCCCGCTGGCGGCTGTTACCTGCTCGGCGCCGCTGGTCAGGCCCTGGATGATGCGGTTGACGGGCTTGGTAATGCCGCGAGTAATCACAAGCGCAAGGGTAGAACCAAGCAGGATCGCGACAATCGCTCCGCTTATCATTAACGTGTTGGCTGTGGACATCTGGCTGAACATCTGCTCGGACTGGGCGGTAACGACTTTCTCGCAGTTTTCGATTGTCGCCCTTGCGGCTGCGACCATCTGTTCATCGGCCTTGGTCTGTTGGTGCGTCATGGCCGCAAAGTTACCGAACGCCTTTTGGTATGCCCCGATTGCGGCGATTATCTGGTCGGCCTGGCGGCGGTTCTTTTCCTGTTTGTATCTAACCTTGAGATCCTTGGCCAACTTGACGATCTTCTGCGCGTTACCATCTACCTTCTGGACGTATTGATCGTCGCTACGGAGGATATAGTTCTTTTCGTGCCGGCGGCATTCCAGCGCCCACTTGATTATGCGGTTGGCGTCGTCGGCCTTGGTGAGTTTGTCGTTGACATCCTGAACGTTCATCGCGCCGGCGCCTGATGCGGCGGTCGTCGTGTCGGTACCCGTCCCTGATGCGCTCGTGCTGCTGCTGTTTGACTTGAGGATTTCAGCCAGTTCCGTCTTCTGCTCGGTCCGCATCGTTTCGGCCACACTGACGATTTCTCTGGCGCTCTGGACGAGGCTGCCGGTAGTTTTGCAGAGCGCCGCCTTCTTCTCAGCCAGAGCAGTGTAGCTATCAAAGGCCGACTTGTACGAATTGGCGTGCTTGACGATGTCGTCGATGGCTGCGCGGTTTTCGGACTTGTTGAACTTGCCTTTCAGTTCATTCAAGGTCGTAACGGTCTGACCGATTATTTCGTCCACCTTGGTTACGTACTTGTGATCGCCACGGATTATAAAGTTCTTCTCCTGCTGGCGGGCTGTCACCATTTTATGGATGATCTCATTGCAGTCGGCGACCTTATCGATCCTGTCGGCGACGGTAGCCATCCCGTTATATGAGATGTAGCTCAGCACCGCCGTCAGAATCAGCACAATCGCGAAACCGCCCGCAATCTTCGTTCCCAGTTTCATGTTCTTGAACATTGTTTCCTTCCTTTCCCAATAAAAGTTTTTTGATTTCCCTTGCTATTACTCTGTCAATCAATCATCAATTTGTGGTGGCACAGGTTTGTAACCAGTGCGGCTGACATAGGTTACAAACCTGTGCGGCTGACACAGGTTACAAACCTGTGCCACCAACGGCCTATTGCTCATCCTGTGCGGCGGCTTCGGCGGTGTCCTCTACGGCGGTCAGGTCCGCGCTACCGAGGACCTTGTCGATGTCGAGCAGAATCTTGACCGAATCGCCGATCTTGCCCATGCCGAGGATAAATTCGGTATCCACGGCTTCGCCGAAACTGGGCGGGTCTTCTATATCCTCACCGGATATGTCCAGAACCTCCGAGACGCGATCGACCACTATCCCGGTGCTGACATTGCGGTCGCCGCGGGATATTTCCACCACGATGATGCAGGTCTCTTCGGTCGGTTCGGTCAGTTCCATGCCGAAATTGGTTCGCAGGTCGATTACCGGTATCACCTGACCGCGAAGGTTGATGACGCCCTTGACGTAATCGGGTGTCTGCGGTACGGCGGTGATGTTCATATATCCGATGATCTCCCTGACCTTGAGTATCCCCAGGCCGTACTCCTCGTCGGCAAGGACAAAGGTCAGATACTTGCCCGCCTTCTGCCTCTGCTGCTGTTCCGTTATCGTGTTTTGTTCTGACATTTTCCCTTCCTTTATCAGTTTGGATACGGAGGCCGGAATTCCGCGTGATATGATGCGGTGACTGAAGTCAATATCCCCGGCCTTGCGAAGATGCCCGTTGAAGATGCTGTCTCAATTTGCCTGCGAACCATCCGGTATTTCTTCCAATGGCACGCACCGTTTGCAACCGACTATCGAAATATCGGCATATGAGGAATCCAGATTAGTAAAATCGGAATATTCTCAATAAATCAAAAAAGATGAATCAGTAGATGTAGGCTGGGACGCAGATGTAGGCCGGGACGCAGATGTAGGCTGGGACGCAGCGAAGCGGAGTCCCGGCGATTGGGTTGCGATTGGTATGAGTATTGCCGGGGCTCGCTTCGCTCGACCCGGCCTACGGGCTCGACCCGGCCTGCTATGCGGCGTTTCTGGTCGCTACCGGCTCTTTGCTGGTGGCCAGTCGCAGGATGCCGGCTGCATCGAGTATGAGTCCCACCTGCCCGTCGCCGAGGATGCTCCCGCCGGAAATTCCCGCAATCTGTCCGAGTGATTCGCCGAGCGACTTGATGACGACCTGCTGCTGGCCGAGGAGTTCATCGACCATCAGGGCGCATCGTTTATCCTCACCCTCGATGGCGATCAGCAGGGCCTCGTACGGGTCGGTAACGGCGTCCGGGATGTCGAACATTTCATGCAGGCGGAAGACAGGCAGCAGGTTACCCCGGAGCATGACCATCTCGCCCCGGCCTGCAACGGTTGATACGGACCCTGCCGGCGGTCTGAAACTGTGCTCGATTGATACGGTCGGCAGCAGGTAATGCTCTTTGCCTACGCTGAGGAGCATCGCGTCGGTAATTGCCATTGTCAACGGCAGCCTTATTGTAAAGGTTGAACCCTGTCCCACGGTTGAGGCTACATCGACCCGCCCGCGCAGGGCCTCGATGCCTTTTTTGACCACGTCCATACCCACGCCGCGCCCGGAGACGTCGGTTACCTTCTCTGCCGTTGAGAAACCCGCCTGGAATATCAGGCCGAAGGCCTCGCTGTCGGTCATTTCCCTGCCCGGTTCGATCAAACCTTTTTCGATAGCCTTTGCGGCGATCTTTTCGCGATCCAGCCCTTTTCCGTCGTCCTGAAGTTCGAGGACGACGTTTCCGGCGGTGTGATATGCACGCAGGCATACCGTTCCTGTCGGGCTTTTCCCGTCCTGTTGACGTTTTTCGGGCGTTTCGACTCCATGATCGACGGCGTTGCGGATCATGTGGACCAGCGGGTCGTTGAGCAGTTCGACCATGTTCCGGTCGATTTCGGTGTCTTCGCCTTCGGTAACGAACTGGACGTCTTTGCCGGCCTTGCGGGCAAGGTCGCGAACGAGACGGGTCATCTTCTGAAAAGTACCTTTCAGCGGGACCATTCGCAGAGACATTGTCAGGTCCTGCAATTCACGGATAATCTTGTCGGAATGTAAGACGTTCCTGGTCAGTTGGGGGTTGGCGCCGTCGGCGACGTCGGGGTTCTGCGCGACCATCGATTGGGCGATGACGAGTTCGCCGACCATGTTGATAAGGTTGTCGAGCCGTCCGATACCGACGCGTACGGTCGCTTCGGTTGTCCGGCCCTTCATCTCCTTCTGCGTTCGGATGGCCTTGGCGACGTCTGTGGCAGAGGCGATCTTCTTCTCGACCAGCACCTCGCCGATCCGCTGGGCGCCCTGTTTGCTGACGGCCTCTTCGATCTGCTCGCGATCGGCTGCGCCTTTGGCGACGAGAATATCGCCCAAACGGATTTCCTCACCGCCGGACTCGTCGCCTATGCCGTGACCTTCAGGATCGGACAATTGGCTGAGCAACTCGCCAAGGTCTTCGGGGATAACCAGTTCGCCGCCCGGTTCGACGCCTTCGAGTCCCTCGATCATTGTCCGCAGCATGTCGGATGATTTCAGCGCCAGGTCGGCATAACCGCCTTTGATTTTTACTTCACCGTCGCGTGCGCGGTCCAGGAGGTTTTCGGCGAGGTGTGCGAGTCTTTGAACCTGATCCAGGCCCAGAAAACCGGAAGTGCCTTTTATCGTGTGAAATGCCCGGAAAATTGTGTTAATCTGCTCGGTGTCGTCGGGATTGCTCTCCAGTTCGAGCAGCGACGCCTCCGCCGCTGAAATATGGTCGGTGCATTCAACGATGAATTCACCCATAAGGTCCTGGTCCGCATCCTCCGGCAGCGTAGTTGCTCCTTCGACGACCTGCCCGGCAGGCCCGGCAGGGGCCTGGGCGACTTGCTCCTCGTCGGCTTCAGCGGATTCTTCCTCGTCGGGCTTTTCGGATTCGAATTCTTCGGATTTTCCCTCGGATGTTTCTTCCTCGGCGGTTTCAGCGTCGCAGGCGGAATCGGTATCCTCGCCGGAGGATTCCAGAATGCTATTAAGCATTTCCGTAGCGTTCTTTAGGGAATCCTTATCGACCTGTTCGCCCGCCAGTTGGCTGCTTGCGGCGGCGACGGCCTCGGTAACGTGTCCGATAGCGGCTGTCGGGTCTGAAACGTTGCCTTCATAGACGGACTGAAGGACGCCCAATGCCAATATCAGTGTCTTTTCAATATTTTTTGTCCTGGCCGGAAGGGCTGTGATAGCCTTTTCCAGGGACGCGCCGATCGGGATGATCGCCTCGGAATCGCTCGGGTCGAGGGCGAGTATCTCGGCGCTGATGCTCTCGAGCGCATCGATCGCTTTTTGTTTCTTGGTCATTTTATGTACCTGACTTGCTCTTTTCGTAACCGTTTAGGCCTTTGCAACCGTCGCAGAAGAAAAGAGCAAGTCAGGCACACAAAATGAAAAAACAATTCATCTTCTGGAATTGTTTTTTCATTTCTCCGTCGCCTCGGGAAGTCCGCGCAGGCATAGTATTTATCACTCCAAACAGCCGGAGTGATAAATACTATGTGTGCCTGACTTGCTCTTTTCTTCTGCATAGGGCTGAACTCTTATTTGTTTTCCTGAAGCATGCGGCCGAACTCTTAATACCAGGTTGTCGCAGGTCTGCGGCATTATGCGACGATACTGCCGCCATGTCCCACGATAACGCCGGTCCACAGTTTACCCAGCGGCGAATTGAAGCACGTCTTTTCACCGGCGGAGTCCCGCTGTACGAGGATGGACATATTATCGGCCCGCATCACGCTCGGAAGTGAGATGTCGGCCTTGACGCCGCGCTGGTCCAGGAGGGCCTTTACCTGACCGGCGAGCATATTTGTCAGTTCGCCGATGGCGTCGCCCATGTCGGCGCTCTCGAATGGTATCTCGAATCCCGCGAATTTAGCGGCAGCCGCAGAGGCTGTATCTTTGGGCAGACCCAGAAATACCGACCATTCCACGTCGCCCACCAGCGAGATGACGGCGATAATGACACCGTCGCCGGCGAGATTTTCCACCTCGGCGAGAGGTTCCAACGTTACTCCGCACGTGGCGTTAAAGATCTCGACCGCCGCTTCGGCTACACATTCGGTGTGCTCCAGACCCGACGTTGTTTCAGTTTTTACAGTATCCACGGTTGTTAACCCCTAAAATTACGTAGCCTCGGCGTCCCGACCTTCGCCGGGCAATCCTATCCTGCCAGTTTTGAAAAGAATCCCTTGGATTTTTTACTTTTCTGCGAGAGTTTGGCGAACAATGGTTCGAGTTTTTTCCTGACTACCTCGGCGGTGAAGGGTTTGACGATGTAACTGTCAACGCCGGCCTCATCGAGCGCTTCTTCAACCTTCGCCATCGTACCCTCGGTGGTAATCATGACAATCGGAACGTGGCGTTTCATGTTGGCCCGGATCTTCCTGACGAAGTCGATCCCGTTCATGTTGGGCATGTTCCAATCGACGAATGCCATCTCCGTCTTTTTAGGGTCGAACTTCTTGAGTGCGTCCAGTCCGTCTTCCGCCTCGGTGAAGATGAATTGCGCCAGCCTGCTCTCGGCGAGCGTGCGCATCACCATCTTCCGCATGATTCCCGAATCGTCCACGACAAGTGCATTAATCTGCATGCTTGCAACTCCTTCTATGCCGGGCTGAAGATTCTTAAGTACACAGTGTACAGCCCGATACCTTATGGATAATCCATGTACATCTAGCATCGGTTGTTTGAGGGGCGAGGTTGATTCGTCTGTAAAAAAAACACTTCGAGAAAGATAAATAGATGAACACGGGTGGCACGGTCAAGTCGAAGACTTGGCCGTGGCCGATGATAACACGGCCAATCTACGCTTGACCGTGCCACCCGTGGTGAAAGTGCTTCGAAAGGCGAAAGACCCGCTCGCAGCCAGAATGACTTTCACCACGGGCTGCTAGCGCCGATTCGGTGGCAATACAGCGGGAGTGCCTGGAGCAATCCGGGCACTTCTTGTTCCTGCTGTCCGCTGGTAGCCCAATGCGATAAACGCTTTTTTTTATCTCCAAATTGTTGGACAGAGACAGTCAGTTACTGATTATTGGACAGTGATTACTTTGGTTGCGGCCGAAGGACGCGCCGTGTCCTCTGTGGTGAGAAATGCAGGATAGGTATGTCCGGGGCGCCTTTCAGCGGCGCAGGTGTATTGATTTGTCTGCCAGGATAGTGCGGCAGTACCTGGCGGTGGACCGAAAGGCGTGTTTGTCGATGAGTTCCCTGCCGGAAAGATCGGGGTGTTCGCGGCGGAGCCGCTGGACCCTTGTCGGACCCATGTTATAGGCCGCCAACGCAAGGTGAAGGTCGCCGTCGAACCGGTCTATGAGCATTCGCAGGTATTTCGTTCCGATCAGGACATTATAGTCAGGGTCGAACAGGTCGCCTTTGGTCAGATCGGTCCGTTTGAGCACTTCGCGCTCTGCAATCGGCGTTATCTGCATCAGGCCCTTTGCGTTCTTTTTTGAGACTGCCTTCGGGTCGCCGCCGCTTTCAGCCAGAATAACGGCCCGGACCAACTCGGTCGGAAGCGCACTCGACTCGGAATGACGCCAGATAATCTCACTATAGGCGCCGATTCTTTTGAACTTGGTCGATTCGTGACGCTGCCGGGTAAAGCGATACGCACAGTAACCGCCGGCGCCGATAAGGATCGCCACAGCCACTAATACTCTCAATCTGAGCCTGGTGGA
>DAOVFI010000631.1 GCA_030673005.1 Planctomycetales bacterium | reverse complement strand
TTCAGTATGACCTTTCCCGTTTCCTCGGCCTTGATGGTTATGGGGGCTTCCTTTGTGCCACTGGCGGAAACGACCGCCCGCTCGTTTCCATAATCGCCGGACTTGACGATAAGTGTATCGCCGGCCTTCAGGACAGCGACGCCTTTTCTGAATGTCCGAAGCGCCGTCTTTTCCGTCTTGCCGGTCGCCTTGTCGTCGCCGGTTAGCGAGACGTAGTAGGTCTCCGCAATCGCCACCGAGCAGATCAGCATTACCGCGCTTGCCAGAACCAGTGTTCCCAAATACTTCTGCTTGCTTGTGTTCATCTCAAATCTCCTTTTTCTTTTCGCTACAGACTGCTGGTCTGTAACACGTTTAGTGTCGGGTGGCCGTGTTCGGCGCTCCTCACGGCCAAGCCTCACTGCGTTCGGCTTGACCGTGCCACCCATACCTGGCATTTTATACGTAACAGAATACTCGCCCCGGTTAAACTTACCCGTGCATTAAACACCAGGTGTCGTTCATCCGGCTTTTCTCTCGAGTATTTCTTTGGGTTTAATCGGTGGCTTCCTGCCGAACTCGAACGCGCCAAGGTCGGGCGCCTTTCCGACGAACGGCAGGCCCACCTTTACGCCCTTGTCGATGCAGGGGCTGGTTCTGCCGAGCCTGCAGGCATAGGCTCGCTTGAAGTTCGGAACATACTTCGCAGAAGCCGGTTTTATAACCAGCGGCTTGATAGAACCCGCAAAGCCCGGATCGGCGCTGATGCCGTGTTGTCCCTTGCCTTTCCAGTCCGGCAGCCAGAGGTTGTAATCAAAGACACTCTTCATGCCTGCAAAGACCGGCACTCTGATCATGACCCCCTTGTCGGTCATCACGGAGCCATAGTATTTCTGATAGAACGCCTGGAGGGGTTCAGCAACGCCGACACCCCTGGCATTTTTGTAGAAGATGTTGTTTCTGACCACCGCCGTTGCGCCTTCGGCGACGTCCAGTACCCGGGCGCAGCCGACGACGGTGTTGTTGTAAATCTCACAGTCGGAGCGGACCATAAAGGCCGGTTTGGGGGCCTTTATGTTCACCAGGATATTGCCGTATATCTTCGTACCCCTGGCCAGTCGGGTCAGGTGGATGCCTGCGCCGGGGAAGAACCTCCTGCCGGGACCTTTCTTGTCTTCGCCGTAAGTCGAGTCGATGAAATTATTCCTTACGATCGCGTCGGTAACGTTGCTTACAACGATTGCGCTCTTGGCGCGATATGGCGGCGAAGGCCTGAATATGTTGCCCTCAGCGATCAGCCTGTGGGAGCGAGAACTTATTTTCATTCTCTTGCTGTCGCTGTTCTGGCCCAGTTGGATGGCGCTGAAATGAAACCCCTCAAAGACGTTGTTCGCGACGCGGGAGTCCGTCATGATTGACTTGAACGAACAGGCCTGGTTGTGGCTACCATGGAAATAATT
>DAOVFI010000033.1 GCA_030673005.1 Planctomycetales bacterium | reverse complement strand
GCTCCCCTGCCCATCGTCCAGCCCGACAGTGGCAGGTCCAGAACGAGCACCGCAAAGGTTATGAGGATCAGCACGCCGTAAATCGGCTGGCGAACCGCCTCGACGAAAGCGTTCCTGGCTATTGCAAACAATCGTATCATTGTTCCACTAATTACACGAATATGCCACGAATTACACGTATTTATAACGAATCACACGAATCAAATACGACAAGAATTACTCGAATGTTCCACGGATTACATAAAAATTCAAAAAGAATTACATAAATCCAATACGACAAGAATTGCACGAAGGTTTCTTTGGAAAGACAAATAATAATTTGTTGAATTTGTTTCAATTCGTGAAATTCGTCTGAATTAGTGTAATTCGTGGAAATATAATTTGTGAAATTCGTCTGAATTAGTGTAATTCGTGGACATATAATTTGTGAAATTCGTGGAATGTAATTCGTGGAATTCGTGGAAATATAATTCGTGAAATTCGTGGAATGAAATTCGTGTAATTCGTGGAAATATAATTCGTGAAATTCGTGGAATGAAATTCGTGTAATTCGTGGACATATAATTTGTGAAATTCGTGGAATGAAATTCGTGTAATTCGTGGAAATATAATTTGTGAAATTCGTGGAATGAAATTCGTGTAATTCGTGGACAGGAGAAGTTCATGCAGGCAAGCAAACGCGGACAGAGAGTGTCGTTTTTCGGTCTTATAGTACAGGCGATACTGATTGCTCTGGCTGTAATATTATGGCGAGTAACCGGCTCACCGGCTGCCCTGGCGGCGATGTGGATGATTATCGCACCGATGCCGCTGTGGGTGATTACACTGCTGCTTTTCTATTGCCGCTGGCTCGAGCGCCGCGAAGCAGAAGAAATCCAGCAGCTCTCGACTCGCCCCGGTCAGGCCGAGAGCATCTTCAGGGATAAGGAAGACGAATTGCGCGTCGCCGCCAACCGCGTGAGGTGGATGCAGCGGTTTCTGGTTCCGACCTTTACGCTCCTCTTCGCCGGATTCCACGTCGTCATCGGCGTTATCCTGCTGCGTTCTGCCGGCGCTATCGATACCGACGTTACGCCGTTGGGAAACCCGGCGACGATGTTCTTCGCCATAGGCGGCGCTTTCGCGGCCTTCCTGTTCAGCAGGTACGCAATCGGAATGTCAGAGGAGCCGTCCTGGCGCGAACTGCAAGCGCCGGGCTGTTACCTGTTCACCAACTCGATGATCTTCGTACTCCTGGCCGTCGCGCTGGCGGTCGAGTGTTACGGCTCCGTACTCGCCGGATACGTGGTTGCATATATCCTGCCGATATTCGCGATCATCATCGCGGCCGAACTGGTGCTGAATTTCATCCTCGACCTGTATCGCCCGCGGCTGCCCGACGGCAAGGTCCGTTACAGTTACGACAGCCGGCTGCTGAACCTTATCGCAAACCCGCAGAGCATCGGACATTCCATCGCCGAGGCGCTGAATTACCAGTTCGGCTTCGAGGTCTCCGGCACGTGGTTTTACCGACTGCTCCAGCGGGCGCTGGCGCCGCTGCTGCTGACCGGGGCCGTGTTGGTCTGGCTGCTGACGTCAGTTGTGGTCGTGGAGGAGGGCGAGCAATACGTCGTCCTGCACTGGGGCAAGCGCTACCCGCAGCAGGTGCTCAAGCCGCGCAGGTACCCGTACTTCATCTGGCCCTGGCCGATAGACACCGCCCGAAGGTTCCGGACGGACCAGATACACCAGATGTACCTGGGCGTCGGCGAGCAAAGGGTCGAGGCGCTCGTGAAGGGAAAGAGAATCTACCTCTGGTCCGAAGAGCACGGTCGGCGCGACGAACTCGATACGCTGGTCGCCAAACCGTCCGAACAGCCCGAAGGCCCCGAGGCCGAAGAAACCACAGACAGAAAGGCCCCCGCCGTCAATATAGTCAAACTGACCGCCGCGGTATATTACCGCATCAACGACGCATACAAGTTCGGCTACACCATTACCGACGCGCCGAAGTTGCTTGAGGCGATTGCGCATCGGGAACTTGTTCGTTACGCCGCTTCGGCAACGCTGCTGAAAGAACTTCCGCCCGATGTAAAAGGTCGATACAGACCCCAGGGGATTATGACCTTCGGGCGCGGCCGGATGGCGACCGACCTGAAGGATAAAATCGTCGAGGCCGTCTCAAGACCCGAGATGGACCTGGGCGTGGATATAATTCGCGTGGAAATCATCGGATGCCACCCGCCGAAGGATGCGGCGCAGGCCTTCCAGGACGTAATCACCGCCGAGCGCGAGCAGGACCTCGAGCGATACAAGGCCGAAGCCGACACCAACGATATACTCTCCACCGTCGCCGGCGAACCCGAACTGGCGCTGACGCTCTCGCAGGCAATAACCATCAGCCGGGAATTCAGAGACCTGGAAAAAATCCGCCGACAAGGCCTCAACCTGAATATGGGAGTCAAAGAAACGATACAGAAAGCACAGAAAGAAGCAGACAGGCTGAAAGAACAAATCGAACTGGAACGCCGACAAGGACGGATTATCGAGGGCAAAAAGACAATCGCCCAGAAACTACTCGCCCGGCAGGAAGCGTTCCTGACGGAACTGAAGAAGATACAGGCAGGTCGAAACGGCCCGGAACTCGCAAAATATCTGAACGAAAAATTCGCCGACGCAAGCAAAGAAGTTAAAGATTTATTCAAAAACATCAAGGGCGATGCAGCCGTTACTATCGCGCAGGCGCGGGCGGACAGATGGAAAAAGGAACTTGACGAACGCGCCAGGGCCGAAACCTTCAACGCACAGCTGATGTGCCTGAAAGCGGCACCGTCGCTCTACCGGCTCGATAAATACCTCGATACGCTCACCGAAGCGATGAAGGACAGTAAAAAATACGTCCTGGGCGTTGACCGCAACAGGGTCGAAATCTGGTTGAACCTGGAAGAACAACAATCCACGGGTGAGGACGTACCCTTGACTAAAGAAAGGGAATAGGAATTAGGGATTAGGGACCAGGGAATAGGGACTAGGGATTACTGATTACCGATTACTGACTACTGATTACTGACTACTGATTACTAAAAAGAGGAGAAGTAACATGCGGAAACATGGCTGGATCGTTTTCATGCTGGCGGTGATTGTGGTGTTGATGGTCTTTTATACCATTGCCTACACCACCGATTTCAGGCAGATAGCGGTCGTCAAGACCTTCGGCAAGGCTGAAGACGCCGTCTATGGTAAAACAGACGCCGGGCTGCACTGGAAACTGCCCTACCCCATACAACGACTGGTGCGCTACGACTCGCGGATGTTCATTTTCGAGGACACCTATACGCAACTTCAGACCAAGGATAATCAGAACGTGCTGATTACGCTCTTCTGCGTGTGGCGAATCAAGGACGCCAACTGGTTCGTCCGTTCAATCCAGGGCGACGCGAAGGTTAAAGACTGCGAGGATAAAATCCGCGACAGTCTCCGCAGCGCCAAGGGCGCCGTCGTAACAACCCACCCTCTCGCAGAGTTTATCAACACGGACCCGGACAAGATGCACATCGAGAAGATAGAAAAAGAAATCTTCGAGAAGGTCAGGGACAGTGTGCTTCGGGACTACGGCGTTGAGATTGTTACCATCGGGATCAGGTCGCTGGGATTGGCCCAGGGTGTTACGGAAAAGGTTATCGAGAGCATGAAGGCCGAGCGGAATACCGAAGCCGCTGATTACAGGGCGCGTGGAAAGTCCATCGCCGATGCGATCCGCCAGCGCGCCAAAACCGCCCGAAGCCAGATACTCTCATTCGCCAATGCCAAGGCCGAACGCATCCGCACCGAAGGCGACAAGGCGGCCGCCGAGTACTATGCGGCGTTCGAAAAGGATGAAGAATTCGCCCAATACCTCCGAAAACTGGAATTCTGGAAGAAAACACTGAGCAAGAACGCCGTCTTTGTGCTCGACGGGACGATGCTCAGTTTTATCGACTGGCTCAAGTACGGTCCCGGTCGATTGAATAACGCCACGACCAAACCCGCTAAGAGACGATAAGTGAGAGAGCAAAAATGGAAGAAGAAAGATTAACAAACGGTTCGCAAGCACCCGGCGGCGAACGGATGGATACGGCCCAGAAGTCCCTGTCCGAGGCCCTGCGTCTGAGTTTCCGCCTGCTGTCGTTTTTCATGATCTTCGTGCTGGTATTGTTCTTCTTTACCGGACTGTCACAGGTCCAGACGAACGAGCGCGGGATAAAACTGCTGTTCGGGCGCATCCAGGGAAAACAAGGCAGGCAAATACTGAACGAGGGTCTGGCATGGTCTCTGCCGGAGCCTATCGGGCGGGTCGAGACGATCCCGACAGATGAGCGCCGAGTCGCCATCAACGATTTCTGGTTTCACGAGACGCCCGAAGAGGCTGGCAAGAAACTCAGTGAACGCCGGGTGTCGGCCGAAGGTCTTCGTCCCGGCTGGGACGGGGCGCTGCTGACGGGCGATCGGGCTTTGGTTCACATGAAACTCACGTGCGCCTACAGGATCGGCTTCAGGGGCAACAAGCCCGACGACGGAGCGATTATCGATAATCGCTCCAACGTTATCGATGCCGACGATGTCGTCCGCTCGGCGGTCTGCAATGCGGCGATCCGCGTAGCCGCTACGCTTACAGTCGATTCGATCCTGACTTCCGCCAAGATGGCCGGCGACAAGGCGACCGGCGTAAAGGAAAAGTCGGTCGAGGACGCATTCGCCCTTGCCGTAAAAAAAATCGGTCAGGCGCGCCTCGATAAGATGAAAAGCGGGATATGGATCGTTGCAGTAAAGGTTGATAACCGCACGCCGCCCCTGGCGGCAAGGGCCGCTTTCGACGACGTTGGCAAGGCCCGCCAGGAGGAAGATACATTCAAGAGCGACGCAATCAGTGAGGCCCGCGAAATTCTCCAGCAGGCCGCCGGCGACAGCTGGAAGGTCCTCGTCGATAACCCCGCCGGCGCCGCCAGGTCTGATAAGATCCCGCTACTGAAAAAATACGCCCTGGCTCGCGAAGACAATAACAAGGTCGCCGCCGAAAAACTGCTTGATGAAATCAACATGGTTCTCGTCTCCGACGAGACAACCGGCGACGCCGACGCGCTGATTGAGGAGGCCAAAAGATACAACGACAGTATTCGCCGGCGAGTCGAATCCAGGGCAAAGAGATTCAACGAACTCATAGACAAATACCGCGCCAAGCCGAAACTGATGACCTCGCGGCTGTGGCTGGACGTCGAGGAGGAAATCTTCAACTCCCCGGGAATCGTCAAGCACTTCCTCACGCCGGGAAAAAAATTCATCCTGAAAATCAATCAGGACCAGGAAATCGTGCGTAAAAACAGATGGAGAAAATTCCAGACCAAAACCGGCGAGAAGAAAGGCGCAAAGAAAAACAGAAGACCGTCGGAACCACGATGACGGCGAATTCAGCCCCATCGGGACATTCGCGGATTTCGGAGACTCTACGATTGCCATGTCAGCAGAAATAGATAACGATGTCGTCGTTCGCACGGTCGGACTTACGAAGGTTTTCCGCGACTTCTGGCTTCGCGAGAAAGTCGCCGCCGTTAGCGACCTTGATTTGAGCATTCACGCCGGCGAAGTCTATGGCCTGCTGGGTCCAAACGGCTCGGGCAAATCGACCACGCTGAAGATGCTGCTCGGTCTGGTATTCCCCACCCGCGGCCGGGTTACGGTCTTCGGAAAAAACCCCTTCGACGTCAAGACCAAGAAACGGATCGGTTTCCTTCCGGAGGAATCCTACCTGTACCCCTTCCTCGACGCCCGCGAGACGCTGGACTATTACGGCCGGCTCTTCGGCCAGCCACGCTACGAGCGAAAGCGGCGGATCGGAATGCTCCTGGACATGGTCGGTCTGACCGGGGCGGCATACAGGCGAATCGGCGAATACTCCAAGGGCATGCAGCGACGAATCGGGATGGCCCAGGCGCTCATCAACGACCCGGACCTGCTGATCCTCGACGAGCCGACCAGCGGAATGGACCCGATGGCCGCTCGCCAGTTCAAGGACCTTATCACGGATTTGAGCCGGCGCGGCAAGACGATAATCCTGTCGAGCCATCTGCTGTCCGATATGGAAGACGTCTGCGATCGCGTCGGAATCCTCTTCGCCGGACAACTCCGCTCGGAAGGGACGCTGGCGAACCTGCTCAGCCGGAGCGGACTGACCCAGATCGTTACCGAACATCTGGACGAAGCGACCTGTGACGCCGTCCGTCGCGTCCTTGCAGAAGCCGACAAGCGTCTAATCTCGGTCGAAGCGCCGAAGGACAAACTCGAGTCCCTTTTCCTCCGAATAGTACGCCAGGCCCAGGCTCGTCATCGTCGCGCCGATGTGGTCGCGACCGGTGAAGTGGCCGAGTTTCTCCGCGTCGGGCCTGAACAGGACCGCAAGCGGGTAATCGAAGAACTCCTGACCGGTCCTGAACAAGTCGCCGCCGCTCCATCGGAGCATCCCGCTCCGCCGCCGAGGCCATCCGTGGCGGAGCCGGTCGGCGAAGTTATCGATCATCTCCTTGCCGACAAGGCTGAGGCCGAACCCGCCGAACCCGCGATTGCCACTGCGCCGGCGTCGGCGCCGGCAACCGAAACACCCCTGCCGGACGAAGCCGTTGAAAAAAGGCAGCGCGAAAAACCACCGCGCGCCGGGATCGACCTCAATGTGATAGACGATCTGACGCAGACCGGAAATCCGGAGAACCACGACGATGCGTAACGTCTGGGCCGTTACTCGCGAAACCTTCCTCCAGTGCGTGCGCACCCGGATAATCCTCGTCTTCAGTGTTATCCTGGCCGTGTGCGTCCTGTATGTCGGTTTCAGGATCGAAGGCGACGGCACGCTCAAGGGGAGAATCCAGACTTTCCTCGCATACAGTACGTCCCTGACGCAGCTGCTGCTGTGCCTGGTGACGATCTTCCTGACCATCGGCGTGGTTACCGGCGACATCAGTCGCAAATACATCTTCACCGTGGCGTCCAAGCCGCTTACCAGGTGGCAGTATGTACTCGGGCGATGGAGCGGCGTAATGCTGCTGACGGGACTGTTGCTGGTAATGTCATTCGGCGCTATCTATCTTTTCGCCCGGCACATCCGCCGGGCGCAGACCAGGGTCGAAATGGCGGCTAAGCCCGGACTGGTCAAGACCGAAACGGTTGACCCGGACCGACTCGCCGTCGAGCACGAAGTCTTCGCCGCACGCGCCACGTTCCAACCGGACCCGTTGGACATCGAAAGCGCCTTCAAGGAGAGAATGAATCGTCTCATCGATGAAACGGGGCTGGATAATCTCATCCGCGGGCAGATTCGCCACAGGCTCCAGCCGCCGCCGCTCGACAGTAAGGCCCCACCCCCGCCGCCGCTGGACGAGAAGAAGGTCGAGAAACTCCTCCATAACCCCGCCCTTCGGAAACAGATGATGGAGGAAATCGCCTTCAACCTCCGAAATCAGATCCTGGAGTCCAGGCAACTTGTCGGGCCAGGCAGGGCGACAACACTGACTTACAGCGGACTCAAACCTGAACCGCCCGACGGTCCGCCGCTGCAGATCCGCTACAAACTCAAACCATTCCAGTCCTACACCTCCACGCTCAAGAGCGCCTGGCGGATTATTAACACCGACCCCGACAGCGGCTTCAGCCAGATTGAATTCCGCAGCGATTCGACGCAAACAACCTCGTCCTTTATGGTTGATCCCCGCACCATTACCAGCGACGGCCGGTTGACCGTCAAATATATTAATCTTCTCGACCCCAAGGCTATGGCGACGGTCAGGATCCAGCCGGAGGATATCGTAGTCCTCCAGCGGGTCGGCGGTTTCGAGGGCAATTTCATTCGCGCCGGCATGCTTATCCTGCTGCGGCTGATGTTCCTGGCGGCGGCGGCGGTTCTGTTCGGCGTGTTCCTGTCCTTCCCGATCGCCTGCCTTTCGTGCATGATAATTTTTGTCCTGAGCGTAATGAGCGGATTTATTCAGGAGGCCACGAAACTACCCGTCCATTCAGGACCACCGTCTATCTTTGAGTACTTCAGTCATTACCTGGTCGTGGGCGTTAATGCGGTACTTCCGGCGCTGGAGGGAACCGCGACGACCGATTCGCTGGTCGATGGCGCGAATATCCCCTGGAAAGCGGTGCTGAACGAGTACCTCATGGCATTCCGGCCCGCTCAAGCCGACTCGAATGTACTGTGGAGAATGTTCGGAGTGAAGATTGTACTCGGCACGGGGCTGCGGACGTTTCTGGCGCTCGGCATAGGATGGTTAATCTTCAGAAAACGCGAACTTGCAGGAATTACCTGATTGCGGATTGCGGATTAATGCTTAACTTGCTGCCTAGTCCCTAGTCCCTAATCCCTATTGCCTGTTTTTAACATGTTGCGACAACGACTGATACAACTTGTGTTGCTGGTAGTGGCGGGCGTGGCGTTGACGGGTGCGGCCATGTTGAGCGGCCCCATCGAGTCGCATCGCAAACGGCTGAAACTGGTAACCGTAACGTCGTCCGAAAGCATCGCCAAGGAACCCCGGACCATCCTGTTGCAGATCGCCCCCGGCGGGTTGCGGGCGCCGCTGCTGAGCTACCTGTGGATACGCTCGCAGGAACTGAAGCAGGACGGCAAACTCTACGACGCCAAGCAGTTGCGCGACCTGATATGCGACCTGACGCCGCACTTTCCGGGTGTGTGGGCCTTCCACGCCTGGGACATGGCCTGGAACATCTCGGCCGCTACGCACACGCCCGAAGAACGCTGGATGTGGGTGACCAACGGCATCCGTCTCCTGCGCGACAGGGGCCTGTACTACAACCCCGACGACCTGGGACTGCACAGGGAACTGGGGTGGATATACTTTTCCAAGATGGGCCAGTACACCGACGAGATGCACATGGTCTATAAGCGTCGCTGGGCCGGGTTGATACACAATGTTCTCGGCGCGCCTCCGTTTTCCGACACCGCCGGCGCCGCTGTCAAGTCCTTCAGCCTGATTGCCGAGGCCCCGCGCGACCTGGACTCACTCGTTGCCGATAAGTCCACTGCCGATTTCGTCGAACGCCTGAACCGACTCGGAATCGACCCGGACTCCGGGTTCCTGGAATACTACAACCGTTTCAGCGAGGACCTGTCCGTCTCTCCGCCCGGCTGGATAGCGCAGAAACCGGCAGGGAAGCGTGAAGAACAGATAGCCGACCTGATGCGATCGGATGAATTCGCAGCCGCACGCGCCGCCGTCCTGGCGTTCGCCCGGCGAAAGACGCTCGTCGAAAAATTCCGCCTGGACCCGGACTGGATGCTCGAAGTAATGAAAAGGTACGGCCCGATGGACTGGCGTAACGTGAACTCCCACGCCATCTACTGGTCAACCCGCGGCCTGCACCGCGCCGAAGGACTGGACCTGGGAAAAATCAACGCACTCAACACCGGCAGAACCTTCCTTGGCGCGCTGAAGTCGCTGACTCGAACCGGACTGTTCTACCTTACACATAATCCGAAAAACCCCGATGAACCGTTCCTGGACTGGCAGGCTGACTGGCGATTCGTCGAATCGACACACCGCGAATACCTCGCCGCCGAAAGAATACTCGTAACAGACAAGTCCGGCAAAGTCGGCAAAATTGATTCGGAAAATAACAAACTCCGCGGCGGGCACATCACCTACCTGTCCAACGCCGTTCAGCAGATGTACGTCGGCGGCAGAAAGGACCTTGCGCGGTATTACTATGACGAAATCAAGAACGTTCTGAAGGCGAAAGGCGATGTGTACGAACTCAGCCTCTACGATTTCGTCCGCGAAAAGAGGCGCCAGACAGGCCCCCCGACGGTCGAGATGACCAGGGCGCTGATGTCCGGCGCGTTTCGCAGCGCATACCGGGCGCTGGCGGGCGGCAATAACACCGAGTATCTGCGGCACAGGGCATTCGCAATGCGCGTGTACAGGACGTACATGAGGGACACCGCCGGCGCAAAGCAGCGGCTCGCTCCAGAAGCGTTCAATCAAATGGAGCAGGATTTCCTGGAAACGATGCTGACCAACCCACGCGCCATCGGCCTGAATGTGCCGCTTGCGGTAAAGGCACAACTCTACAACACACTTTCACCGCAAAAGCAGCAGGCAATCTATCCGGTCATCGCCGGACCGCTAAAACAGCAGTGCATTAATGAAGATCAGGACGAAAACTTCTTCAACAAGGCATTCCCCGCACCACCGGAGTAGTAGCCGGTAGCCAGTAGCCAGTAGCCCGTAGCCCGTAGCCCGTAGCCGGTAGCCCGTAGCCCGTAGCCGGTAGCCGGTAGCCGGTAGCCAGTCGGTAGTCGGTAGCCGGTAGCCGGTAGCCGGTAGCCAGTCGGTAGTCGGTAGGGTGTGGAAGGTTCTGTTTCCTGCACCTGCCTGCCGGCAGGCAGGTTTGATAATAGCCCACCACCTTGGTGGTGGGTTCAGATGACCAGTGTAATCCAGTCCCGTAGGGACGGTTGAATTGATCGACAATCACTGGATTCAGCATGGCGTTCTTCTCATAACACTATGCAAAATATAAATTTGAGCATAATTGTAGGTATTATTGTTCACGGCGTTGGGTGGCGCCCGGCTTATATTCGCTCGAGTTCTTCCGTGCAGGCGGTGACGATTTGTTTTTTTACGGCATCGAGATCGTCGGTTGTTCTCATTCCTGATGCTCGTGCGTGACCGCCGCCGCCGAAGCGACCCGCCAGGGCCGCTACGTCTATTCCGCTGCGGCTGCGAAAACTGACGCGAACACAATCGCTCTGTTCAACAAGCAGCACGGCGACCTTAACCGTCTTCAGGCGCAGCGCCTCGTTAATCAGATTTTCAGTCTCGTCGGCCCTAGCGCCGGTCCGCTCGAAATCGGACTTGCGGATCGTCATTACAGCCAGTTGTTCGTGACAGTACAGTTCCAGTCCGGCAAGCATGCGCTCCATAAGGTGGAGTCGTTCTGGCCGGTCGTACTGGAAAATCCTCGCGTAGATCATATCGACCTGCGCGCCGCGCTCGAGCCACCCGGCGGCAGCCCGCAAGGCGCGCGGGTCGGTGTTAGAGAAGCGGAACCATCCCGTATCCGACGCTACGGCCGCAAACAGCGCCTCGGCTGCGCCTGCATCGACTGGCCATCCAAGGTCTTCGAGAATCTCACCAACCATCACGCCGGCGGCGGCGGCGGATGAATCTATCCACTGAATCGAGCCGACATCACCGGCCGTTGCGTGGTGATCGATAACGGCTACTTTTTCACGCCGCGCGCGGAGGGCCTGCTCCAGTCCGTCAAGCTGCGCAAAGGCGCACGTATCAACGACAACTACCAGGTCGGATTTGTCGGCGAGTTTCTCGAACTCGCTCGTCCCCGCCGGCATTCCGTCCTCGAAAAGAAACTCATATCGCGGCGGGACGGCGCTTTGGCTTTGGGAATCGCTGCGCCGAGCGGTGTCCGGCACGAGCATATAAACCGTCTTTCCCGCCGCCCGTCCCGCCGCTGCCATGGCGGACATCGAACCAAGACCGTCGCCGTCGGGCCGGGCGTGCGTCAAGACCAGAATCGTCTGCGCCTCTCGCAGACAGGCCACGACCGACTGGAAATCCTTATCCGTCCCTGACGGATTATTTTTTATCGCACAATTCTCGCACATGCTGAACATCCTTTGCAATTTGGGCCTTGAGCGCCTCCATATCCGGAAACGCCACCTGGTCCCGCAGCCGGGCCAGAAACGTAACGGCAATCGGCTTGTCGTAAAAATCGCCGGCCGCATCAAGCAGATGGGCCTCGATAGTCTTGTGGCACGGGCGCCTGCCTGCCGGGAGGCAAGGTCCCGCCCGTGAATCCAAATCAGCCGAACATGGGCGAGACCTTGCCTTCCGGCAGGCAGGCGCCCATGCCACGTTTTGTGTCTCGAAAGTCGGCTTGGTCCCGACGGACACAGCCGAGGGATACCGCACGTCGTCAATCCCTGCCTTGCCGGCAGGCAGGTCCACAAATGCGGCATAGACGCCGTCGCCGGGACTTATCAGTCCGTTCGGATCGACGTTGGCGGTTGGAAACTCCAGTATTCGCCCGTGTCCCTTTCCGGCGACTACTGTGCCGTAAAGCGTAAAAGGTCGCCCCAGGCACAGAGCCGCCGATTCCACGTCGCCGGCGCGTATCAAATCCCGCACCAGTGAACTGGAAATCCGCACCCGCCCGGCCGGTCGCCTTCCCGGCAAGTCGATTTCCACCGGTTCAGCCACGGATACTTCAAAGCCGAACCGGTTTGACATTTCAAGTAAAGTCTCGATGGTCCCGCTGCGATCGTGGCCGAAGAAAAAGTTGGGGCCTTCGACGATATGCCCCGGCCTCAAACGCCCCACCAGCACGTCCTTGACGAACTGCTCCGCCGAGCCGGACAGGAACTCGCGCGTGGCGGCAACGACGACTATTACCTCGGCCCCGTGCCCGGCAAGGAGATGATACTTGACATCTACCGGGATGATGTAATCCGGCGCACGATCGGGCGCAAGCACCACCGCCGGCGGCGGGTCGAAGGTAAGGACACACAACTTCACACCAACCGACTTCGCCAGAGAACCCGCGACCGAAAGTATCCGCTGATGACCCAGGTGCACGCCGTCGAAGTTGCCCACGGTCAAGACGCAACCATGCAGCGAATCGGGCACATTCTCCAGACCTTGTATAATTCTGTAATCCATCGAATAGTAATTCCCGCACTTTCGCTTAATCGGGTGCCATGTTTTCGCCCGTAGCGAAGCGGAGGGCGTAAACATGCCTACACGCTTCGCGTGAAGGCATGGCACCCATCAATCCGCAATCCTATTGTGCTATTACCATCGGCACGTCACCGCCGGTATCGACAAGTTGCACTTCCACGTCGTAGGTTTCTCTGAGTACTTCGGCGCGGATGACCTCGCCGGGCGGTCCGTGTGCGATTACGCGCCCGTTGCGCATCAGCAGCAGTTCGTCGGCGAAACGGGCCGCCAGGTTGATGTCGTGGCTGACACAGACCACCGCCATCGGCCAGTCGTGCGCCAGACGCACCATCATACGATAAATCGCCAGTTGATTCTTCACATCCAGGTGGCTGGTCGGTTCGTCCAGCAGGAGGACTTCAGGCTGCTGGGCAATGGCGCGTGCGATCATAACCCGCTGCGCCTCGCCGCCGGACAGTTCGGCCGGCCGGCGGGTGGCCAGATCGGCTGCGCCGACCCGATCGAGCCACTCCCACGCCGTGGTCCTGGCTCCGCGTCGGCCGGACGGGCGACGGGCGGCGAAGCCGACGTTGCCCAGCACACTCATATGCGGGAAGAGCATCGGGTCCTGTGCCAGCAGCCCCACCCGGCGATCGCAGACCGCCACGTTGATCTGCCGCGAGATGTCGGTGAGTGTCCTGTCCCCGACCCGCACCACCGCCTCGTCGGCGTTGCGCAGTCCCGCGACCACAGCTGCCGCGGTGGATTTGCCCGCACCGTTGGGGCCGACAATTGCGAGCACCTCA
>DAOVFI010000271.1 GCA_030673005.1 Planctomycetales bacterium | reverse complement strand
CGGTCCTTTAGCGTTGACGGACCGGGCCGGTCGGCTTGGATATGTCCGTCGCCCGGAAGGATACGCCGGGAAGTGCCACCTGTGCTGGGAAGTGCGCCGCTGGCTGTTCGAGAACGGACACTTCCACGACCGCCTTGGTCCGGCGACGGTTTACAGGACGTAAGAAACAAGAACAACCATCTACCTGCCGGCGTGGTTGTCCGTATAGAATATTAGTAAGAGTCAGCCCTATGCAGAAGAAAAGAGCAAGTCAGGCACACATAGTATTTATCACTCCTGCTGTTTGGAGTGATAAATACTACCCCCACCCGTCAGGAGCGGAGAAATGAAAAAACAATTCCAACGGACGAATTGTTTTTTCATTTTGTGTGCCTGACTTGCTCTTTTCTTCTGCGACGGTTGCAAAGGCCTAAACGGTTACGAATATTATAACGCTGTTGTTATCGCCCAAATCGGCGAAGAACAAACTTGACTAACCTGTCGGCGTGGCGTAAAAAACCTGCGTCGGGCAGAGCGCCTGCCGAACGGCCCGTCCGTGAGCCGCGCGGTAAAGTACAAATGGTTGGAATAAATCTTCGGATATTCATATAAGGTTCCAGGCGTGTCCGACAACGAAACTAACACGACATCGGCTCTTGATACCGAGATCGGTCGGGTGGTTGTAGAGAAGAACCTCGCCACAGCCGAGGAGGTGTCCGAGTGTTTCACCGAGCAAAAACGCCGGGCGGACCAAGACCGACGCCCGCTGGGTGAGATACTGGTCGATAAGGGGGTAGTTACGAAGAACCAGTTAGGTCGTGTTGTCGAGTCGCTCGAGGATATTCGCCCCGCCCAGCAGATTCCCGGTTACCAGATTCTCTCCCGCCTCGGCGCCGGTGCGATGGCGACGGTCTTCAAGGCCAGGCAGTTGAGCCTTGACCGCCTGGTGGCGATAAAGGTTCTCCCGAAGCGTTACAGCGAGGACCCCGAATACGTCGAGCGTTTTTACCGCGAGGGCAAGGCGGCGGCCAAACTGAACCACCCCAACATCGTCCAGGCATTCGACGTGGGCGAGGCCGGCGGATACCATTACTTCGTCATGGAGTACGTCGCCGGGCATACCGTCTATGACGAACTGTTCGAAGGAAAAGTCTTCACCGAGGCCGACGCACTTCGCGTGACCCTCCAGATCGCCAGGGCGCTGGCGCACTCGCACGAACGTGGCCTGATCCACCGCGACGTCAAGCCCAAGAACATCATGATCACCACCAACGGGACGGCGAAACTGGCGGACATGGGCCTGGCGCGCCTGGCCGAAGACGAGCAAACCGCCCAGGCGGAGGCGGGAAAGGCGTACGGCACGCCGTATTACATAGCGCCGGAGCAGATTCGCGGCGAGATGAACATAGACTTCCGCGCCGACATCTACAGCCTCGGAGCGACGATGTACCACATGGTAACCGGGCAGGTGCCGTTCGACGCCCAAACACCCGTAGCCGTAATGAACAAGCACCTGTCAGAGACACTTACACCCCCCGATCACGTAAATACGTCGCTGTCGGTCGGGCTGGCCGAGGTCGTGGAGGTTATGATGGCCAAGCGCCCCCAGGACCGCTACGCATCGACCGAAGATCTGCTGCTGGACCTGGAGTCGGTCGCCCGCGGCGAACCGCCGCTTCAGGTCCACCAGATGCTCGACGAAAAAACGCTATCGACACTGGCCGAGGACGAGCAGCCCGAACCCGAGCCGGAACCGGACAGCGAGCCGGAAATCGTCGTAAATTACAACATCATAATCTACATCCTGTTGGCGCTGCTGGCGATAAGTATTCTGGGAAACATCTTTCAGGCCCTGAAGTAAGGACGTTCGACGCGGGACGAACCCCTGCTTCTAACAGGGCAACGCGGGGTTATGACGGGTGAAGGAATAAATGGACAAACCAGTCATCTCTGCCGGGAATCTTCCCGATAGCGCCGATCCGCCGAAATACTGCTCATATTGCGGCGCCCGTCTTGTACCGGAATTTTACTTCTGTGTCTCCTGTGCCACGCCGTACAAGGACACCGGGTCGGTCCTTCCCCGCCTGCGCCCCGAACTCCTGACCGACGGGGTTCTGATTGCCAAGAAAGCGCCGCACGTAGCGCCGCTGTTCTGGACCTATTTCGCGGTTATCGTGACTACGGGCGTCATTTGTTACGTATTCCTGAAAGATTCGCACCCGTACATCGGGCTGCTGTTTCGGACCGTTTCACTATTCGTAACGACCTGCGTCTTTACGGCGCTCTATTGGCCGTCGCTCGTCGTACAGTTCAAGCGTATCGGTTTTTTCCGGCCCGCAGCGCTGCTGGGAATTCTGGCGCTGGTTCCGCTTCTGGCGATTAACTACGTCTATCACGGCTGGCTGAGCGATAAGATGGGAATCGATCCGACTTACGTGTTCGATCAACTCCGCGAAACGGGCCTGGGCAGCGCCGGTTTGGTAATGTTCTTCTGTGTTATTCCGGCGATCATCGAAGAGATCGCGTTCCGCGGGCTTGTTCAGCACTGGCTCGCCGTGGCGATTTCTCCGGCCCGCGCGCTGGTGCTGGCGTCGGCGCTGTTCGCCGCATTGCATTTTTCGATCATCAGCGCCCCTTACCTCTTTGCCGTCGGAATGTTGCTTGGGTGGGTAAAGTGGAAAACCAACAGCCTGTATCCTTCGATGCTAATCCATTTGCTTCATAATCTGATAGTCGTTCAATACCTTTGGAATTAGCGTTTTTTATGTTATGATGATATATCATATTGCAGAACGGGTTCAGGATTTCGAGCCGAGGGTTATCACATGATAGAGGCGCAGTTAATCGTAGGTGTGATATGCGGGATCATAGCGGCCCTGATTGCCTCCTATAAAGGTCGTAACGTCGTAGGGTGGTTTTTTGCGGGTTTTCTTATCGGGCTTATCGGCGTCATTATCGTCGCCTGCCTTTCCAACCTGAAGGCGGAGAAGGCTAAACAGGCCAGCGCCGAAAGCGAACGGCGTCGTCTGAGGGAGCAGCTTCGCCAGGAGAAGCACAAGTCAGAAGCATTTCGCCAACACTCGATGGGGCGCCTCGATGCTCACGACCGCACCCTCGGCGTCGATACGCGGTCGAGCCAGGCCCTTCCCGGCGGCGCCGTCGATGAATCGATCCTGCGTCAACTGACCGGCGAAAGCGACGTTCCGGTCCCGCCGCCGAGTCCGGCTGGAGTAATGTGGTACTACGAGATCGGCGGACAGACAAACGGACCGGTCCGGGACGGCGAAATCAGGAACCTGCTGACCGACGGGAAGATCTCAACCAATACGCTTTTATGGACTGAAGGTTTCGGTGAGTGGACGCCCCTGAACCGGGTTAAGGCGTTCGGCTTCTTCGGGGGGAATTTATGAACGACAAGACTGAAGGCACGCTCGTTCTCGACGGCCTCCTGGAAGGCAAGAGCAGCCGTTTGCCCGAACTCGGTGATCGTCTTCGAGAGTGGATCGCCGCCGCCGAATCGCTGGGTCTGCGTTTCAGCCTTGAGACGGACGGTAATTCCTTCAGTATCCTTGCCGACAACAGGACGGTCCAGGCCGATGACCTCGACCCGGTCCCGTCCGAAAGGATCGCCGCGGCGCTGAACGAACTGCTGAAGGTATTCTCGAACGAGGAGCAAAAGCAGATCTTCTCCACGCTCCGCAGTGTTGAGTATCGCAGGGGCATGGAGGTCCAGACTCTCTACGCCGTCGGGCCTGACGGGAAAATCCACACCCGCGAAAGAATTATCGACGCCTCCACGACGCCGGCGCCGCGCAGACTGACCCGTAAAGAGAAATTGCGCATCGGCGCCGTTGGCCTGCTGGTCGCCGGCCTGGTCTTCTCGATCTCTGCGATATTCGTGGACTACCGGGCGCTTTTAAGAAGCATTATCGAGGACATCACTCCCCTGGATGCCGAGGTCCTTAAGGTCGATATGGAGAGTTTCAAGGATTACTTCACCGTTGAGAAGCGCGCCTACGATCGCAGAAATAAAGCGGTGGTTCTAACCCTCAAGCGCGGAAAGGCGTTTCCGCTGAACGAATCCGACTTCAAGCGTCTGCTCG
>DAOVFI010000294.1 GCA_030673005.1 Planctomycetales bacterium | reverse complement strand
TGTGGTTGGGGGTTTTTGTGGGGCTGGCTTTGCGGGGGGGGGGGGGGGGCCCGGCCATTTTTTCGTAGTGCACGGCCCCCCCCGACTCGTCAGCCGGAACTTGTATGCAGATGATCAAATGGTGCGTTTTTCTACCTATAGTCGTAGGTACGGTTCTGGCGGTATGGACCGGCTCGGCGGAATCGGCGGTGCTGGTTACTGAGGCGGTAGTGCCGGCGGGAGTCTTCGCGATCTGCCTGCTGGCGGCGATGTGGACCGGACCGTCGCTGGGCGTCGCCGGTCTTTACGGGCCTGTTGTCCGCATAGCCGTCGCGGCCGCCCTGGCAGGTTTTTTACTGCACAATCTCGTTACCTACACACTCTGGATGCCCGCGACGGCCACCGTATTCTGGATCTCCGCCGGCGCGATGTCCGGATCCGCCTTTGCCATTCGCCCTTCGGCGGACAAGCCCGCCATAGTTTCAAGAGCGAAGCCGGGCAGGCTTACTCGTCTGGACGGCGCGCTGCGAATATCTATTATAGTCCTGGCGTTTGCCGGCTTTGTTGCGGCGTGTGTTTGGCTGTGGATGCCGGTCTGTCGGAGGACGCTGCACGTCCACGCTGCACAGGAGGCATTTTCTCGCGGGCGGACCGTAACGGCGGCCGAGAAGATGAAACTGGCGGCAGCAGCCGATCCGCTTGATGCCTACGTCCGGGCCGACCTTGCCAGGCTCCACGGCGGCGAGCGAGACTGGCCCGAAGCGGTCGAATACGCCCGGACGGCCTGGAAGATTTCACCCACCTCGTCAAATGCAATACTCCTCGCCCGCGCGCTGGGACACATTCCGGAACAGCGGACCGGGGCTTTGGAAATGATCCGCAAGGCCGTGGAACTGGACCCGATGAACATGCAATTCCGCTGGAGATATGCCGAGATGCTCTATGCCGTCGGCAGGTTCGACCGGGCGTTGGGCCAGATACGGCGAATCCGCCGAATCAACCAGGCCATTCCGACCATCAGCGATTTGAGACTGACGGATGAGGAAATAAAGAAACTTGACGGGTTGGCAGAGAAGATCAAGCACCGCCGTACCGGCGACGGCTAAACTTTCGAATAGATAAATCATATGAATACCGGGGCGCCTCTTGCAGTGTGCTTGTGTTTGTTTTATCTTGCCGGACATGAACAGGATAGGATTTGGATTTGACTCACACCGTTTCGAGGCGGGCAGACCGCTGATGCTGGGCGGCGTTCGTATCGAGTATGATCGCGGCCTGGCCGGGCACAGCGACGGCGACGCCGTTCTGCACGCCGTTATCGACGCGATGTTCGGCGCATCAGGCCATGGTGACATCGGCGACAACTTCCCCGATACCGACGAGAGATGGAAAAACGCCGACAGCGCCGCGATACTGACCGAGGCGGTGGGCATCCTGGGGGAGATGGGCTTCGCGGTTACAAACTGCGACGTAACCGTCGTTGCCGAGAAGCCCAGGCTCGCTGAATATAAACCTCAGATGCGGGATAGGATTGCCATCCTCCTGGGCCTGGACACCCTCGATGTATCGGTCAAGGCCAAGACCGCCGAAGGCATGGGACCTATCGGCGCCGGCGAAGGACTGGCCGCGTTTGCCGTGGTTATGGTCGAAGAAACGTAAGCCGGGTGCCGTGGTCGCTGTGTTTGCTGCCACGCGAAAGCGCCCTGGCTCAAACGCCTGACGACCGGTAGGCAGGAATAGACATGTCTTTGAGAGTCTATAACACGCTTAGCAGGCGGAAGGAAGTTTTTGAACCGGTCGAGCCGGGCAGGGTGGGTATCTACCTTTGCGGTCCGACGGTCTATAAGCCTTCGCACATCGGACATGCGGTCGGACCGATTATCTTCGACGCGATTAAGCGATACCTGGTCTATAAAGGTTACAAGGTCCGTCTTGTAATCAACATCACCGACGTTGACGACAAGATCATCGCCGAGGCCGCCGAGCAGGGCAGGCCGATGGCCGAAATTGCCGCCGAGGTCGAGGCCGATTATCTCAAGTGCCTCGATGCCTTGGGCGTAACCGGCGTGGACGCATTCCCGCGTGCGACGGAAAATATCGACAGGATTATCGTACTCGTGCAGCGGTTGATAGATAACGGAGCGGCCTACGCCGTGGCTTCCGACGTGTATTTTGACCACACAGCCGCGGCCGATTACGGGAAATTGTCGGGTCGGCGGGTCGAGGACGCGATGCACGGCACGCGCGACCTTGCCGGCGAGAACAAGCGCCATCCTGCCGACTTCGCCGTCTGGAAGGGCGCCGCCGAAGGCGAGCCGGCGTGGGATTCGCCCTGGGGGCGGGGCAGACCGGGCTGGCACATCGAATGCTCGGCGATGAGCATGGCGCTGCTGGGCGAGACGTTCGACATCCACGGCGGCGGGGTGGACCTGATCTTCCCGCACCACGAAAACGAGATCGCCCAGTCCGAGGCCGCCACCGGCAAAACCTTCGCGAAATACTGGTTGCACAACGGCCTTACGCGAGTCAAGACCAAGGCCGCCGCCGGCTCCGAAAAAATGTCAAAAAGCCTCGGCAACATCCGCACGATAACCGACCTGCTGGAAGAATTCCCCCCCGAAACCATCCGCGCCTTCGTCCTCTCGACGCACTACCGCCGACCACTGGAATTCTCCGACGAACAATTGAAAGCAACCGCGTCATCTTTGGATGGGTTCTATATCCTCTTCAACCATATCAAATTTGTCGCCAATGAAGACGTTTACGAAGAGGGTAAAGATATTACCGAAGTTGCGAATGAAGCGAAGACTAAAACCGACGATGCATTCGTCAAAGAAGTGCTTGAACACCGCTTGCGGTTTCACGAAGCGATGGATGACGATTTCAACACCGCCAGAGCCATAGCAGTTCTACATGAAATAACCGGAGCATTGCAAAAGTTTATGCTTGAAGAAAGCGTATATCCGCGCGAGCCCGGATGCGAGAACGTACTGGTAGCACCTGCGGGGCGAACAATAGTAAAACTCGGACGCATTCTTGGGCTTTTCGAAAAAAAGCCTGACTGTCTGGTATCGTACCAAATCGGATTGGGTGATGCTGAGATTGAAAGACACGTCGCAGAACGCGAGAACGCTCGAAAGGCCAAAGACTTCGCCCGCGCCGACGAAATCCGAGACTGGCTTGCAAAGCGAGGTGTAATCCTCGAAGACACCCTCGGCGTGACCATCTGGAGGAAGGCATAGCCCTGCAACCGCCAAGGCGAAAGCAATTATACTTCGTTCGAATCTGAACCAGTTGTCTCTTGTTATTGTTGTAGCTCGTGGCACGGGCGTCTCGCCCGTGATCAGGCGCCAGGACGTAAATCTGCATAAGATAAACAGCATGGGCGAGACGCCCATGCCACGTTCAGGCGACCACGGCACCGTGCCCATAAATCTCATGAAGCCGTTGCCTTCATTTTTTCTTTTTCCGGACGTGTTTCTTGAAAAATGCCGTTACTTGATCCTTGTCGATTTTATGGCTGGCGATGTTTAAGACCAGTTTTTCAAACTCGTCGTCATCCGCTTCGATGTCATAGCCGTTAAGGTCCAGAAATACTGCGGCGGCAAGGACCGCCGTTCGTTTGTTTCCGTCGCAGAAGGCGTGGGCCTGGCAGATGTGAAACAGGTACGCACCCGCCATGACGGCGACCGACTCATGCAAGTATCTGCCGTCGAAGGTTACTTTCGGCATGGCCGCTGCCGACGACAGCAGGCTGCGGTTCAGGGCGCCGTGAATTCCTCCGTCTTTCCTGATGGCGCGCAGGTTCAAAGCGACGATCTGTTCCTTGGTAAGAAAGGTGTATTCTTTCACGGCTCAGGCCAACCGG
>DAOVFI010000149.1 GCA_030673005.1 Planctomycetales bacterium | reverse complement strand
CTCCTAATTGTCGGACAGAGCCAGTCAGTTACTGACTATTGGACAGTGATTACTTTGGTTGCGGCCAAGGGCCGCGCCGTGTAATTCGTGGACTATGAACACAAAGGCACATGGCATTATCGAGCTTCCGGATCGGCGAATAGATTGTGAGGTCGAGGCGCCTTGTCTGCTGACGGACCTGGCGGTGAAGGCCGGCGTGATCCTGAACGTCGCCTGCGGCGGACAGGGAACCTGCGGCGGATGCGCTGTCGATATCCTCACCGGACGGTTCACCGACCTCGACGGCGTGGAAATTGCAGTCGCGCCCGGCAAACCCAGGCGGGTCCTTTCCTGCCGGACAAGGCTTCTTGGCGGCGAGTTCGAGATTCGCGTGCCGCGCCACAGCCTCGTGGAGGCGGGCGAAAAGGTCGTTATGGACTTCGCCCACGCCCCGAAGGTAACGCTCCGTCCGCCCGTCCGAAAGGAATTCCTCCGTCTGACAAAACCCACCCTTCAGGACCAGCGAGGAGACCTCGAACGGGTCGGCGACGAACTGCGGCACCGAGGTTACGCCGGACATATTTCCTCGTCGGTTCACCTTGCCCGCGCCGCCCGGTCGGCGGCCCCGGCCGGATACGAACTGACCGTTACCGTCGCCGGCAACGACGGCGCGTGGAGAATGATCCGAATCGAACCGGGCGACACCACCGGCCTCCTCTACGGCGCAGCCGTCGATATCGGCACAACGACAGTCGTCGTCACGCTGGTCGATCTTGTCTCCGGTAAGATTACCGACGCCGCCAGCGGGTACAATCAGCAGGTCATCCGCTGCGACGACGTCGCCAGCCGGATCAGTTACGCATCCGACCCGCAGCGGCTTGAAGAACTGCGAAGCCTTGTAATCGAATCGACGGTCAACCGCCTCCTGAGACTTCTTGTCCGTCGAGGCGGGCTTGAACCGGCGGACGTTTCACACATGACCGTTTCGGGAAACACGGTAATGACGCACCTGTTCTGCGGGATGTCGCCTGCCGGCATCGGCGGCGTGCCTTTCTCACCGATAACCAATTTCCCCGGCCCTTACCGCGCCGAAGCGCTGGGGCTTGCGATGAACCCCGATGCGCTAGTGGATGTGTTCCCCTCGGCGGCCGGTTATATCGGCGGGGACGCCACGGCCGACATGTACGTCTGCGGCGTGACGCAACAGCGTGAACTGACTGTGATGATCGATATAGGCACCAACGCCGAGATTGTCGTAGGCAATCGCGACCGGTCGATCGCGTGCGCGGCCCCGGCCGGTCCCGCATTCGAAGGCGGCGGGATCGCGCCCGGAATGAGAGCGGCGGTCGGCGCTATCGACTCATTCGTTCTGGAGGCCGTCGAGAACGAGCCGCAATACAGCGTAATCGGCGACAATAAACCGACGGGCGTCTGCGGCAGCGGACTGATCGACTTCCTCGCACAGGCGTATCTGGCGGGTGTAATCTCACCGGCAGGACGCTTCACGGACGAAGCAAAGGCCAAATGCCCGCGAATCCGCAAATTTCCCGGCTCAAACGGAGGGAGTGAAACCTTCGCCTACGAGATCGCCCCCGCCGATCAAACCGACGACGGCCTGCGCCCCATCCTGATAACCGAGCGCGACATAGCGACGCTTCTTCAGGCCAAGGCCGTCATCTTCGCCTCACTTCAGATCGCCATGAAGCACTTCGGCGCGGGCTTCGACGAGATAGACAGTTTCTATCTCGCCGGCGGATTCGCCAGGCACATCAACCTGGACAACGTCGTGGCGATAGGACTGCTGCCCGACATCGACCGCGACAAGTACACCTTCATCGGCAACGGCTCGCTTGCAGGCGCGTTCGTGGCAATTCTGGACGAAGAAGTCAGGGCGAAACTGCCGCATGTGGCTGCGGCGGCGACCGTGATTGAACTGAACCTCGACGAGGATTTTCAGGACGCCTATATTATGGCGATGCTACTGCCGTAGAATTGCGAATTGCGGATTGCGGACCGTTCGCCCGCATTCCGCAATAATTCAGATTTGCGTTTTTATCTCGGTGGCGGTTTCGATGATCCCGACGATGTCCTTGAATTCGTAGGGGCTTGACAGGACGGCATTAAAACCTTTTCGCAGAAGCCCGCGCTTTTGCCCGTTTGTCAGGACCTTGGTAACTGCGACGACGCTTGTGGTGGTCAGGGTCGGGTTTGACCGCAGGTTTTTCAGTATCTCATCGGCGTCGATGGACTTTGCAAGCATGTCCACGAGGATTACGTGTGGTCGGAAATCACCCGCCCTCATGCCGGCCTCGAAGTCGTTGGTGGCGGTTTCGAGTTTGTAACGGTCTATCCGCGACAGACCGCTGGCGGCGGCGGTGATTTCAGACGAATCCGGCGCAGCCACGAGAACGCGAGTAACATCGCCCTCCAGCGCCGTCATCGGTATTCCGTGCGCCTTCATGAACTCGATAAGTTGGGCCAGTGGAATCCGCCGGTCCCTGCTGCCTGGGATGCGGTATCCCTGCAACTGGCCGCTGTCGAACCACTTGCTGACCGTGCGCGGCGCGACGGAGCATATCTTCGCCACTTCGCCGGTTGTCAAAACCTCTTTACGCCTCATAAGCCATCAACGCTGCAAGCCGTCCGAAGCCCGACCTTGGACCTTACGAGATTCATCGGAATCTCACCGGTCGGCTTTAGTAACGCAAAGTGAAAAACTCGGAAAAATGGGAACAGGAGAAAAAGCCGGACGCCCGTGCGGGTTTTTCATCCGCCGGCTTTGGGGGCTTGGGCGAAGGCTTCGCAGACGAAATCGACGGCTGCGGCGACGTTCGCCGTCATTTCGCCGCCGAATTCCGTGCATACCGGCTGGATGCCCAGCACAACTCGCCGGCAGGGGTGGAACATGTTGAGGACGTCAAGGAAGGCGATCGGCGCAGGGCCGTGCGTGCTGGGACCTTGGCCGATGATAGAATCCGATGAAAACAACTCGACCGCGCCGCCTTCGGCGTCGAAATTCAGGGCATCGACGATCAGGACCGTGTCCGGCTTGGTTGCGACAATCTTCATCAGGAAACTTTCCGGGACCGTCTGGACATTAAAAACCTTCCAGGGGACTTTCCCGTCGATACGCTGCGCTACAAGAGGACCGGCCCCGTCGTCGCCGCTTATCTCATTGCCCACGCAGATAATCACACTTTTCGGCGTCAGGAACTCCGCCAGGTGCCGGGCGAGATGCTCGACCGTATCAATGCCACGGTTGTGATCGTGGTCGTGTTTGTGGTCGTGGTTGTGATCGCCGGACATTTTCCTGACCGTCTGCTCGATCCCCTCGCGGAGGCTGCACTGGAAATTTTTATGATTCGTTGACATTTATTCAGTCCGCGCTCCCACGGCCAAGCGACGGGTGGCACGGTCAATGGAGCTAGAGCCCGTCAGGCCTCGATCTCGCTTGGCCGTGGTCCATCGTCCTCACGGCCAAGCCTCCGCTGCGCTCCGGCTTGACCGTGCCACCTATTATTTATTATTCGCCCCAGAGTTCGCGGACGACGACTGTTCGCCGGCAGTCGGGGCAGAGGATTCGCATCAGTTCGTTTCTGGCCAGCGGTTCGGCGGCGCCGGTCTCAAAGGGTTCTGCCAGCGCCATCGAGCCGTCGGCAGTGATTATCAGCGTGGGGTTGGCGTAGGCCTTGGGGCCGAGTCTGTCGGCCAGCCAGAGCAGGTGTTTGCGCGTCCCTACGACCGCGCCGCATTTCTGGCAGATAACCAGTTCGTGCTCGATACTGTTGCGCAGTTCCGACCGGTCGAAAGTGGCCATGTCGAAGGTTTTCGTCATTCGGACGCCGGTCTCTGTCGTGCAGTTCAGTTCACATTGGCCGCAGAAAATACACTTGTCGTGATGGATGGTCAGTCGGCGGACGGGCGGGTCGGCGTCGGTGTCATCGACCACCTTTATCGCCAGGGCCGGGCAGACCTCCGCGCAGGCCTTGCAGCCGATGCAGTCGTCCTCGTTATACTCGCTCCTGCCGCGAAAGCCGTCCGGCGGCTCGTGCGGCTCGAAGGGATACTTCGTAGTGTAAGGGCCGCGAAACACCGCGCGGAGGGCTTCTTTGAGTTCTCTTAATTTAGGTTTTCTCACGATTGGTCTTTCCATCGCCGTCGGCATCCGCCCGGCGCATCAGCAATCTCTTCAAAAGGGGCAGTCGAAACACCGTTTCGTAGAAACCCGTCCCGAGAATGCGGAAACGGTCGTCGCCGGCGCCGGTCTCGCCGGAAAGGAACGGCCTGACCACCCGCAACCGCCTTCTTATAATCTTATCCAGCACCAACAACCCGCCGCCGAAAACTATGCCTATAAGGATTAACGCCATCGCCACGGACGGGCTCCACAGGCCTTCACCGCCGGTCGTTATCGAGCCGAACGTTCCGCCGGTGGAAGTAACGGACTCGCTCACGTTATAGAGGTGTTCGGGGTGTTTGGGAATAGCCTGCTTCAGTATGTCGTTGGTAATGAGTTTGGGAAACAGTCCGAGGATTATGCACGCCGCAGCCAGGATAATCATAGGCAGGGCCGCGGCCAGGTCCTCTTTCGCGGACGACGTGTCAGCGGCCGGCGAATCGACCGGCGGACGCGAGAGGAACGCCGAATAGAGCACCTTGACGAAACTCGCCAGAGTCAGCGCGCTGCCGAACACCGCCGCTATCAGAAGCGCAACGCCCAGACCGCTGTGAAGGCTCAGCGCGCCCTGATAGACAAGCCACTTGCTGACGAACCCGTTGAACGGCGGCACGCCTGATATGGCCGCCGCTGAAATCGCACCGCATATAAAGGTAATAGGCAGGCGTCTCGCCAAACCGCCCATCTTTTCGATATTGTAGGTGCCGGAAGCCCTTCCGACGTTCCCGCTCATCAGGAACAGGTTCGAGCCGTAAACGGCGCTGTTAATCATGTGGAACAGCCCGCCGATGATCCCCACCGCCGTGCCGGTGCCGATCCCGACAAGAATGTACCCGACCTGGCTGATGTCATCGAAGACAAGTAACCTCTTGAGATTATGCTGCGCCAAAGCCCTGAAACCTGCGATGACAATCGTTAACCCGCCGACAACCATCAGGACAATCTGCATGGTCTGGTCCGGACGGAATACGTACAGGCTCACACGGGCCAGAAGGAAGATACCCAGCAGTTTGGTTAACACTCCGGGCAGAAGCGCCAGCGCGGACGCTGTGGCGCCTCTGGCGGCAGCGGGTATCCAGGTGTGCAGAGGGATAGCGCCGGCCCTGGCGAGGGCGGCGACCAGGAGCAGCGCGTACACGACGTAACCGGTCGCGCCGAGCTGTCCGACCTCCACCGGCCTGGTATTGGCCAGAAAAGCCAGTTTGTGCAGCTGCATGCCCCGGCTGGTCGGAAGGGTCAACATCAGCACTATCGCCAGCAGCAGACAGGCGTCGGCAAAGCCCAGGATCGCGTAAGTCCTGGCCGCACCGGTCTTGCTGCCGGACTTGCCCTCATTGAGCATCAGGATCAGCATCAGCGTTACCAGTTCCCAGCCAATCAGCAGGACAAGGAAATTTCCGGACCACGTGACTATGCACGTGCCGACCAGGGCCAGTGTCAGATATGCGTAGAACTTGCTTTCCCTGTAATTGCCCGACATGGCGCCGAATGAATAAACAGCCACAATGGCCGTTAACGCCGCCGCTACCGTTGAGACAAGGTTACCCAGCAGTGTAACTGAAAAATGTATGTTCAGATTCACCCCGTACAGGTACAGGTCCGTCATATTCTCGTACGTCATCGGCGCATGGCCTTCGTTGAAAAAATGCAGGCCCCAAATGAAAACTAACCCGCTCACCAGCAGCGCCAAGGTCTGAGTCGCCCACGCCCCGACCCGCGACAACAGGTAGGCCAGTATCCCCATCGCCAATGCAATCACTATCGGCGGCTGATCTTCAACCAGTATGAACCATAGTTCTCTCATAAGCTTTTTCGACCTCTTCTTTCATCTTCAGGTGGCACGGTCAAGTGAGCAAAGGTCGGAAGACCTTTACTCACTTGGCCGTGGCAGGTTTGGCCGTGCCACCAGTCGTCCTTCAATTCCTTATACCTGTTTTCGTATCCGCTCGGTCTTTTCCTGCGATAGTTTAACAAGTTGCGCGAAGTCGAACATCTCTTTTCCGCTGTCGGCATCGACGGCGGTGCACATCCGCTCGGTGCAGGAGTAGCACGGGTCCACGCTGGCGAGTGT
>DAOVFI010000141.1 GCA_030673005.1 Planctomycetales bacterium | reverse complement strand
CTTCCGCAGATACCACAGTCGGGTGGATCTGTTCCTCTGCCCGACGCAGTACATGCGGAATGTCCTGATTCAGACAGGTCTTCCGTCGAGCAAGGTGGTGGTTTTGCGCAACATTATCGAGCCGATTTCGCTGCCGGCCGGACGCAGACAATCCGACCGCGAACTCCTTTTCATAGGCCGGCTCAGCGCCGAGAAGGCGCCGTCGATGATGCTTGACCTTGCCCGCCGACTGACGGACGCACAAGTCGTCATCGTCGGCGGCGGGCCATTGCTTGATGAACTGCGAGCCGAAGTCAAACGAGCCGGCCTGAAGAACGTAACGCTCGCCGGGCAGGTCAGGCACGAAGACCTTGGCGCATACCTTGCCCGTGCAACAGCCGTTGTCGTTACCAGCCGATGGATAGAGAACAGCCCCCACGCGATGCTGGAGCCGATGTCGGCGGGGCGATGTGTTATCGTGCCGGATCATCCGCCGCTGCGTGAGTGGGTGCGGGACGGGCGGACGGGGCGGCTCTTTACGCCCGGCGACGCCGATTCTCTCGCGCGGGTCGCTCGCGAGGTGCTGGACAATCCGTCCGAACGGGCGGCGATGGCCGAGGCGGCCCGGGCGCTCGTCGCCCGACGGCACGACCCCGAGATGATAATCGGAAGGATCGACGAACTATACGAGGAAGCCATTCGCCGATGCGCATTGCGATGATAGGTTCGCGCGGTATCCCCGCCGCACTCAGCGGCGTGGAGCGCGTGGTCGAGGAACTGACGGTCGAGTTGACCGCGCTCGGTCACGAGGTGCTGGTCTATGCCCGCCCGTGGTACCTGCGCCGGCGTGTGCGCGGAAGGTGGGACGGCCCCGGGCGGGTGATAACAACGCCGGGGCTGTCCGGCAAACACACCGACGCGATCACTCACACCGCAACGGCCATGTGGGACGTCCTGCGGCGTAAGGTCGATGTAGTCCACGTTCACTGCGCGGGTCCGGCGCTTCTGGGTTTCATCCCGGCGGCTGCGTCCGTGCCGATAGCCTTTACCGTCCATGCGCCCGAATGGGACAGGGCGCGGTGGTCGCGACTGGGACGGGCAGCGCTGCGGGCGGGACTGAACTGCGGGATGAGGCTGGCTTCGGCCGTCAGCGCGGTTTCCCTCAATCTGCGGGACTTTCTGGTCGATGCCTATGACAGAGAGGTCGTATATATCCCCAACGGCGTCAGGCCGGCGACCATTCGTCGGGCGGACTTGCCTGAGGCAGGGAGTAAGGCGAGTCTCATCGCCCGTTGGGGTATAAAGCCCGAAGGATACTGCCTCTACGTCGGACGGATCGTGCCGGAAAAGCGGCTGGACCTGCTGATTCGCACCTGGCGGGAGATGCAGATCGCCGTCCCGCTGGTGGTTGTCGGCGACGGCGGGCAGGAGCCTGCCTACGAGGTCGAGTGCAGGCGGCAGGCGAACGGATCGGTCCGCTTTCTCGGCGCGTGCTTCGGCGAGGTTCTCGATGAACTCTACGCCGGCGCCGCCGTGGTCGTACAGCCAAGCGAACTGGAGGGGATGTCGCTGGTGATGCTGGAGGCGGCGTCGCACGGTCGATGCGTGGTCGCGCGCGACATGCCCGCCGGAAGGGACGCGCTCGGCGAAGCAATGGTAACGTTCGGCGGTGATTCGGTCGAAGCCCTTGGCCGGGCGGTGTTGAAATGCCTGAACAATCCGACCCTTCGAAAGCGAGTAGGTGAGGCGGCCAGACGCCGGGTTACTGAACGGTTTTCCTGGTCGGCAATCGCCCGGAAGTATGAGAGGCTCTACCAGTGTGCAGCACAGAAGCGACAACGAGCGTCGTAATCGAAACGATAGAACCGCCGCGCCCGCATGTCGAAGAGAACGATAACGCAGGATGGGTCGAAATTCTGGAATTTCAGCCCGAACCGTCCCGAATCGATCGCGAATGGGTCGGGCAGATCGTGCAGAGTCCAGGCCGGTTCTACGAATTCACCAAGCGGCTTATTGACATCGTCGCCGGGGTGGTCCTGCTGGTGATGGCGATGCCGATAATGATCGTCTCGGCTGTGGCGATAAAGATCACTTCACGTGGTGGCGTCTTTTTCGGTCAGAAGCGCGCGGGCCTGGATGGGCGGACATTCACGATGTACAAGTTTCGCAGTATGTACCACGGCGCCGAGGAAGCCAGACCGGTTTTGGAAAAACTCAACGAGTCCGACGGACCGGCCTTCAAGATCAGGAACGATCCCCGCGTTACACCCCTGGGGCGGTTCCTCCGTCGGTCCAGCATTGACGAACTGCCGCAGTTGATAAACGTCCTTGCCGGGCAGATGTCACTGGTGGGACCAAGACCCTTGCCGGTCAGCGAGGCCGACAACGTTCGCGGAAAAGCCCGGATGAGAACGTCCGTCAAGCCCGGACTGACCTGCCTGTGGCAGATCTCCGGAAGAAACGAATTGACCTTCAGGCAGTGGGCCGCCCTTGACCTGTACTACATCCGGCATCGCAGCCTGTTTCTCGACCTGATGATCATTGTCCAGACAATCCCCGCCGTCCTGTCTGCGCGCGGCGCGTATTAGTAGCCGGTAATCCGTAGCCGGTAGCCCGTAATTACTCAAACTGACCGATTTTGCCTGATTATTTCCAGTATATCCTGTTTCGATAAGATGTTGCGGCAATACGTGGCACGGGCGTCCCGCCTACCGGCAGGTAGGTCCCGCCCGTGCTTCTCACAGGCGCCTGCCTACCGGCAGGTAGGTCTTGGACGTTATATGGCGAATTTTCAGGGCCGAGACGGCCCTGAGACGCACGGGCGAGACCTTGCCTACCGGCAGGCAGGCGCCCGTGCCACGAAATCGGTCAGTTTGAGTAATTACGGATTACTGACTACCGGCTACCGACTACTAACTTCACTTTGCCTTCCAGCGTACCGATAAAGGAATTGGTCTGTTCGTCCGGACGGGCGGCTGAACGGCCGGAGGAGGCTTTTGCGAATATGGGCGATCGGGATTATTTCACCGAAGGGATGCGTGCATATCATCGCGGCGATTATGCCACAGCCGTTCGGAGACTGGGCTTTCTGACCGAGGGTAAGGACCTTCAAGGCCGATTGGCCCGTTACTACTGCGCGATGGGACATCGGGCATCGGCTATGGGGGACATCAGAGCGGGTCGATTCTGCGAGGCGGCCAGTCGCCTTCGACAGACAGTCGCCCTGATCGGAAACCGCGCCGACCTTGTCGAGTATCTTATGTTCGTCTATGCCCGGACCGCCCAGTACGAGCGATGCGCCGACGCAGCGGAGGTGATGAGTCGATTGACGCCCGACGACGCCATGGCGCGTGTTCGCCTGGCGCAAGCCCAGTGGCGGACCGGTCGAAAGCCGCTGGCGATTATGACCTTGACGCGCGGACTGCGCGAACTGGGCGATAAGGCCCGGCTGCACCTTAATTTGGGTCTGTTCTACGCCGCCGGCGAGGATTACGACAAGGCCTTCGAGCACCTGACCAGCGCCGTAAAGTGCGATTGCACCTGGTCCGACGCCCAGCACTATCTCGGCCTGGTCGCTTCGGTTCGAGGTGATTTTGCCCTCGCCGCCGAGGCGTTCCAGCGGGCATGCAATCTGGAGCCTGGCAACCTGGTTTTTTCCTACCAGTTGTGCCTTGCCGCCGATGCCGCCGCCCGGATGCACCGGCCCGTAACGTTGAGCCTGCCGGAATTCAACCGTCCGTCGGCGACTTCGCCCGTTTCGACAGGACGGTTCCAGGCGATGCGCCAACTGGCCGAATACGCAGCCGCCGAACCCGACTTCGTCGAAACCTTCCTCGCCCTGCCACCAAGCGAAGCCGATGAAGAACTCTTCGGCGTGATGTCGTCGGTATTGAAGACAGCGCTGGTCTATCACGACGATTACGCTGACCTGCATTATTACGCCGGCGTTACTTCGGCGCGTCTGGGCAGGTTCGACGAGGCAAGGCGCTACACAGCTCGCGCCGTCCGGATCAATCCGCGCTATGTCAAGGCCCTGATACATCTGGCCGAGATTGACACCCGTCGCGGCGCTACCGAACAGGCCATCAAAAGCCTGCGAAAGGCGGTTCGCGCCGGAGGCGATTTCCCGGACGTGCATGCTCGACTGGGCGAATTGATGTCCCTGTGCGGAAAGACCGAACCGGCGAGGAAACACTATAAACGTGCACTGGAACTGAAACCGCAATACCGGCGCGCCGCCGACGGAATTGAATCGCTGGCCGCCTGATGGAAAGATTGCTTACGTGAGTCATCTGCTTGAAATCCTCGCAAAAGGGCTTGACGCCAACGTGGGCGAGACGCTCGAAAGGCACATCCGCGCCGGGGCCGGAAAGAGCCTGGCGGAGCTCGAGACGATCGCCCGGGAACATCCCGACTGGGCGGACGTCCAGTGCCATCTCGGACTGGCGTACATCCAGGCGATGCGATTCGCCGACGCCGCCGAACACCTCGCCCGCGCCTGCCGGTCCAGACCGGACTTCCTTCCCGCTCGACTGGCGCTGGCGGCGGCCTGTGATGAAATGGGCCGGTCCGAAAGGGCGCTGGAACACCTTCGCATAGCCAACCAGACACATCCGTCCCTTCCGTCGGTGCTCTTTTCCATAGGCTACTGCCTGGAGAAACTGGGACGCAGCGCAGAGGCGGTTGAATTCTATCGCGACGTAATCGCTGCCGACAGCGGTATCACTCCTGCCCGTCAGAGGCTGGCGGCAATTGCGCTGCTTAATGACGATCCCGACGAGGCCGTCGTCCAGTACGAACATCTCCGAAACCTTGATTCGTCCGATGCGACCGTCCGCGCCGCGCTGGCGCACCTTTACTACCGCTGCGGGCGATACGACGACGCCATAAAAGAGTTTGAGATCGTCATCGCAATGGAGCCGAACAACTGGGCGCTGATGGACGACGAGGTTGAGGTGCTCGTTCAGGCGGGTCAATACCGCGAGGCGGCCGAAAGGCTCTACATGCTTATCGAAACCCAGGGACCCTTCGCCGATCTGCACCTGCGACTTGCCGACCTTCTCAGCGAGATGGGCGCCGACGAGGAGGCGACCGGGCACTACCTTGCCTCACTCCAGGCCGATCCGGATTACCTTGAGGCAAAAGTCGGCATGGGACGCCATCACCTCGCTCACGGACGATGGACCGAATCGGCCGAAGCCTTCCACCAGGCCGCCGAGATCAATGACAACCTTTTAGCCTGCTACACGGGCCTGGGCGTCGCTCACGCCGCCGCCGGTCAGCAGGTCCAGGCCGTCGAGACGTTCGGGCTGGCGGCGACGATCGAACCGAACTCGACCCTGCTGCTTTCGGAAATGGCGAGGCTTCAACTCAAGGCCGCCGTAGCCGAACAGTTCGAGGGCAATTTCGAGTTGCCCGATCAGGACCGACCCGCCGCCGCGGACCTCGACCACGACGATCTGCTCCAACTTCAGGTCGCCCGTCACGCCGAAGCCGTTTCCGAAAATCCCGGTTACGCCGATATTCGCTACCGTTACGGCGTGCTCCTTCGGGCCGAAGGCAGGCTCGGCGAGGCGATGGAGCAATTCGCCGAAGCCGTCCGCATCAATCCCGCTTATGTCGCAGCCATTATCCGCCTGGGCGTCACCCAGCAGGAACTCGGGCGGATCGACGAGGCGATCGAAACGTTCAAGCGCGCCCTGGAACTGAAGAGCGAATACGTGGACCTGCACTACCGCCTGGCCGTTCTGCATACCGACAGACGCCAGTTCGCCGAGTCCATCGAGCACATGGAAAAGGCCACCGGACTGGCGCCGGGCAACCGCCAGATTCGATCCGCCCTTGCCCTGTCGCTCCAGAACATGGGTCTGATGGACCGCGTCGCCGCCACCTGGCGGAGCCTCACTCAAATGCACGCCACACCCGCACGACGATCCGAAAAATCCTAGCAGACGGTTACACGACGGGTCTGCGTCTTCTGTTCACGACAGTTCACGAAACTACGTTTATTGGTTTTCCGGCGATGAACGCTGCGATGTTTTCGGCGGTGGTTCCCATCAGTCGTCGCCTCGCCGCCAGTGTCGCCCAGGCGATGTGCGGGGTTATCAGGCAGTTTTCAGCGGCCGGCAGCGGGTTGTCGGGTCGGATTGGTTCGGTTGAGACCACGTCCAGTGCGGCCCCTGCGATACGCCCGGCGTCGAGCGCCTCGGCCAGGTCGGCCTCAACTATAAGCCCGCCGCGCGACGTGTTGATGAGGAATGCGTCGGGTTTCATCCGGCCAAGAAGATCGCGATTGACCATGCCGACGTTGTCGGCCGTCTGCGGGCAATGAAGGCTGACGACGTCCGCGGTGGTGAAAAGTTCCTCTATTTCACACCAGCGGAACGGCTGATATTCCGGCGGATCGGTCTGATTTACATCGGCGGCCAGGACTTCCATGCCGAAGGCGCGCGCCAGTTCGCCGACACGCCGTCCGATCCGGCCGAAGCCGACGATGCCCATTTTTTGGCCGGCCAGTTCCACCAGTG
>DAOVFI010000485.1 GCA_030673005.1 Planctomycetales bacterium | reverse complement strand
TCGATCAGCGGGCATTATCACGCCGGTCAACCGCTCAACACCGCCGGCGGCGTGCAGTATTTCACTGCCCCCGCCGTTTGCGAGGAACCGTTTTCCTATGCGATGATTACCCTCAATGGGCAGGAGGTAGGAGTCGAGGTTCTTCCGCTGTCGGCGCCGTCTGACGGGCCGACGATTATCGACTGCCACGCGCACACGGAGTTCGCCTACTGCGCCGAGGACGTTACCGCCGACGGCGTTATCGCCCGCGCGCGGACCCTCGGCCTGGCCGGCCAATGTCTCACCGAGCACGCCGGACAACTCTATTGCAGCGCCGACGACTTCTGGGCCGCTCGGCACATCCGCGAACCTGCCGTCTGGCGCGGTAGCAAAGATTCCCGCATGGCTAAATTCCGCGAGAAAATGCTGCCAAAGCGAGACGGATTCGTCTGCATCGGGCTGGAGGTCGGTCTCGACGCCGACGGGAAACTCACCATCCGCGACGAGGACCACGATTGGCCGGATTTGCTCGTCGGCGCGGTCCACTGGATCACCGAAGACGCCGACGAACTGAACGACGCGCAACTGGCCCGCGCCTTCATGCGGGCAAGCGAGGGCCTGATGAATTGCGGCGTGGACGTTTTGGCCCATCCGTGGCGGTTCTTTGGCCGGGCAAAGCGGGCAGTGCCGAAGGAACTCTACGGCGATCTTGCCGACGCATTGGCCGAGACCAATACCGCCGCCGAGATAAACTTCCACACAAACACCCCCGACCCGGCCTTCTTCGCCGAGTGCATCGCCCGGGGCGTCAAGATCGCCTTCGCCTCCGACGCCCATGCACTATACGAGACCGGCGGCTTCTCGGCCCACCTGGCGCTGCTGCGCCGGGCCGTCGGCGCCGACGACGTCGCCGATCTGCTGTTCTATCCGTAACTCATAATGGGCCGCAGAGACGCAGAGAGCGCAGAGGTTTTGAAAAAATCCAGGAGCACCCGACCACGAGGCGATAAGGAGATAAACAATGAGATACGCAACGGTTTTTGTAATACTGCTGACGACTGAGGTGCTTGCCGCGGGGCCGGAGGTTCGCAAGGGGCATCCGAGGATATACGTAACCACCGCCGACCTGCCGAAAATCCGCACTAAATGCGCCGGTCCGATGAAGGAAACCTTCGCTGCGATAAAAAAGGCTGACTGGATAATGCGCAAGCCGGCAGGGGTCGGCTGGACCGACCGGACAAACGTCGCATACCCGGCCTTTATGTATCTGGTAACCAGCGAGAAGAAATACCTGAGCAAGACCAGGGAATTCCTCGACGCACTGACCCGCAAGCGGCCTGAAAATCAATACCTAACGCCGGAATGGATTCGCGGTGGGGCAATGGCGGTCGATTGGATATGGAACGACCTGACAGCCGCCGAACGGGCGAAATACGCCCGAACATTGCTGGACATGTCCGACTGGGTCTTAAAAAAGGTCTGGCGGCACAGCGACTTCAACAACCACTTCGTCAACGAGCACCTTGCCGTGCTGTACGTGGCGGTGCTGCTGGACGGGGAAGGTATCGAACAACGCCGAACGGCCCGTCGTGAGCAAAGTCGAACGGCAAAACTTATGAAGACCGGAATGGACTATCTGCTGAATCACGCCGTCCCGGCGGCGAATGAAATCGCCAGCGAATTGAATCGGCAAAAGTGGGGACAGACCTACCCCTACCACGCTTACCTCGCCCAGCCGCCGGATCCCAAACAGCGCGACGCCTTCTTCGTCGGCGGTCAGCCGGAGGGATTTTCGTATAACGATTGGGGTTACGCCCGCCCGCTGGCGTTGACGTGCGAGATGTGGCGGGTGGCGACGGGGCAGGATTTGTTCAAGGATTCGTCGTTCTTCCGCGGCCAGAGCGTCTGGCACGCCTACGGCCTCCGGCCCGATACCGGCACCTTCGCCCGCAGCGAAGATTGCTCAAGCGGCTTCAAACCCGGCGCGAATCTCAAGACATTTATGCACCTTCTGGCGACGCGACTGAACGACCCGCTGGCAGAGTGGCTGGCTGAAAAGTACCAATGGAAATACGTCCAGCAAGGCTGGCAGGAAATTCTCTGGCGGAACCCGAAACTGAAGGCGAAATCGCCGAAGCAGATAAACCTGCCT
>DAOVFI010000419.1 GCA_030673005.1 Planctomycetales bacterium | reverse complement strand
AGTGTTACTCGGTAAATTAAGAGTTCAGCCCTATGCAGAAGAAAAGAGCAAGTCAGGCACACATAGTATTTATCACTCCGGCTGGTTGGAGTGATAAATACTTCACCCGCCCGGGTGGCACGGTCAAGCCGAACGCAGTGAGGCTTGGCCGTGATGGCGCCCACCACGGCCAAGTCTCCGACTTGACCGTGCCACCCGTTAGGAGCGGAGAAATGAAAAAACAATTCCAACGGATGAATTGTTTTTTCATTTTGTGTGCCTGACTTGCTCTTTTCTTCTGCATTCATTGCAATTGGGTGAATAGTTTCAAATTGTGTATCGTCTCTCATGAAAGGTTTGCGATTATGTACGAAGACGTTTACGGACAGGTGATTTCTTCACTGGCTCTCGAGAACGACAGTCGGATCGTCCTGCTGGTGATGGACGGCGTGGGCGATTGTGACAACGACGGTAAAGGCACCGCCCTTCAGCAGGCCTGGACGCCGAACATGGACGCCCTGGCCTCACGAAGCGCCCTCGGTCAGCACGTGCCAATCGCCACGGGAATAACGCCCGGCAGCGGTCCGGGGCATCTGTCATTGTTCGGATACGACCCGCTGGTCTATCAGGTCGGTCGCGGCGTCCTCAGCGCGCTGGGGATAGAGTTCCCGCTGGAAAAGACCGACGTCGCCGCCCGGCTGAATTTCTGCACGATAGATACCGACGGCAACGTTACCGACCGTCGGGCGGGCCGAATCGGCGATGATGTCAACAAGCGTGTCCTGGAAAAGATTCGCAAAGACCTTAAACCACCGAGCGGTGTCGAAGTGCTCTTTGAAACAGTGGCCGAGCATCGAGCGCTGATGGTGCTTCGTGGCGAAGGGCTGGACGACGACATCGGCGACACGGACCCCCAGGTTGTCGGCGTGAATGCGCTTTCACCGGCTCGAAAACCTCATGATAAATCCAAAACCGCGAAAATCGCCGAAGAGGTAATCAACCAGGTCCGTAAAATCCTCGCCGACGAGCCGAAAGCGAACATGATCCTCGCTCGCGGTTTCGCGAAGTGGCCCGACTGGCCGACGTTTCCCGACAGGTACAAACTGAATCCCGCAGCCGTTGCGGGCTACCCGATGTATCGCGGCGTGGCGCGCCTGGTAGGCATCCCGGTCGTTTCCGAGCCGACGACGGCCGACGATATTTGCGCCGGCGCCGCCGAGGCAATGAAGGAACATACCTTCGTATTTGCCCACTTCAAGTACACCGACAAGACCGGCGAAGACGGCGACCTGCCCGGAAAGATCGCGCGGATCGAGGAGATGGACGCCGCCATTTCGGTGCTGCTGTCAGCCGAGCCGGATGTGCTGATAATCACAGGCGACCACTCGACGCCGCCGTCCCTCAAGGCACACAGCTGGCATCCCGTGCCGATACTTATGAAGGCCCCGCACATCCGCGGCGGCGGACCGGACAGGTTCGACGAAATCGCATGCCGTAGCGGCGAGATCGGAACCATCACAGGAAAGGAACTGATGCCGCTTGCAATGGCACACGCCGGGAAACTGGAAAAATTCGGAGCGTAAAATTCTGCAGGATACATGGGATGGTGGGGGATGAAGATTTTAAAAAGGATAGACATGGTGGATGAGAGGATAATCGGCATCATCGGCGGGATGGGCGTCGATAGCACATTGGACCTGATGAAGAAGATTCTCGACGCAACTGCCGTAGAGACCGAGCAGGACCACATCCATCTGGTTGTTGATTTCAATCCGAAGATACCCGACAGGACGGCTTGTATCGTCGCGGGCGGGCCTTCGCCGGCCCCGGCGATCTGCCGGAGCATTAAAACAGTAACCGAGGCCGGGGCAGACCTTATATTGATACCGTGCAACACCGCTCATTTCTTTTTCGATGAATTGCAGGCATCGACTACGACACAGATACTCCACATGGTCCGGTGCTGTGCCGAATGGACTTTCGAACATTACGGCAAGGGCGCGAAGATCGGCCTGCTGGCGACGACGGGCACTGTTAAAAGCCGCCTGTATGAAAATGAACTCGGCGATTTGGGGCTGGAGGTATTGTTGCCTGAGCCTTCCGAGCAGGAGTCATTAATGGAGGCGATCTATGGTCCGGCAGGAATAAAGATGGGCTGCCTGGACGGTCCCGCCGCCGAAACAGTCGTAAATCTGGGGCGCAAACTGCTGAACCGCGGCGCCTGTGCGATTCTGCCCGGATGCACCGAACCCGGTCTGGCGCTGAACGATGTTGACTTTCCCGTAATCAATCCGGTCGCCATCCTTGCACGCAAGGCGGTCCGCGAAGTAAAGGGCGGTCCGTAGTCCGTAGTCTGTAGGGTGCGGCAGGTTCTGCTTGCCATGCCGTAGCCTTAGCGAAGGCAGGTTTCCTGCACACCGCGAATAGCGAATGAGCGTTTCGGTGCCTGCCTGTCGGCAGACAGGTGCAGGGAAAAGAACCTGCACACCCTACGATTACGACTACGACCTACGGCCTCATCATTCAAAGTTCGTTATTCAGTATCCCCT
>DAOVFI010000693.1 GCA_030673005.1 Planctomycetales bacterium | reverse complement strand
CAGCGCCAGCCACGGCAGTCGCTTGCGGAGCATCTCGGAGTATGTCGTTGCGAAGTACGGCTCTTCCAGCGCGCCGACGCCGGCCATCTTCTGGAAGTCCTCGGTGTCTTCTTCCTCGGCTACGTCCATCACGTCGTCGATTGTAACGATGCCGACGAGCACGCCGGCGTCATCCACTACCGGAAGGGCCAGTTCGTCGTATTTCTTGATAAGATCGACCGCCTCTTCGCGGTCGGCGTTGGCCAGGAGGCTTACCGGGTGGCGGTCGATTATCTCGCCGACGACGGCGTCAGGCTCAGCCAGGACAAGGTCTTCCAGGCGAATGTCGTCGATAAGCTTGCCTTCCGAATCTACCACGTACAGGACGTTGATAGTCTCTTTCTGCGGGGCCACTTCGCGGATGTGCTCGAATACCTGCCGGACGGTCCGGTCGGCCTTGATGGCCACGAACTCAGGCGTCATCAACCGGCCTATGGACTCTTCGGGGTAACGCAGCAGGTCGGTTGCGACCTGTCGTTCAGCCGGGCTGAGGCTTCCGATTAACCTGTCCGCCACGTCCTCGGGCAGGTCCTCCAGAAGTTCCGTCCGGTCGTCCGGGGACATCTCGTTGAGGATGCCCGCAAGGGCCTCACCGGAAAGTATCTCCAGGAGTCGTTCCTGCTTTTCCAGTTCCAGCAGCGCGAAGACCTCCGCGGCGCTTTGCTTGGGCAGAAGGCGAAAGACCACGCCCAGTTCCTCACCGTCCCGGTCGCCGGCAAGTTCGGCTACGTCCGGCAGATCCAGCGCGGTCAGGTACTTCTTCAGCGTCGCGAAGTCCTTATTATCTATCAGATCGCGTATTTCGGGTTGAAAGGCGTTGCCGAGCATGTCGGCAACCATTCTGCATTATTCAACCCGACTTCGCCAGTTATTGTCGTAAGTTCTTTGATTACGTTCGCAATCCGTGGGCTTCGGGCATTCGGTTGTGCTCGAATCTCCGGTTTGTTTTGTAATCAAGATTGCACTGTAATTATTCTTCGGGCGCTCTTATAATTTCGTCGTGTCGGAAAAAGTTGTTTAAGGAGAAGGTGATGAAATTCTCATTATCGGGCAGGATCATCGAGGTGGACTATAAGTACTGCCAGATGGACATGGAGGAGTTCGGTCAGCTGGCGGGCCAGGCCGGTTACGATGCGGTCGAGTTGCGTGGTACGCAGATAAGCGCCGCGACGACGCCGGAA
>DAOVFI010000738.1 GCA_030673005.1 Planctomycetales bacterium | reverse complement strand
TATCACAGGCATTATTTCCGCGGCGGTGCTCTGGGTAGTCGCGTGGCTGTTCCTGCCGGACGTGTCGGGCGAGAATCTGAAAACTTACACGCCCGAGGAAATCCAGGCCGCTGAAAAAGCACGCGACGTAAGTTTCGATCCCGATAACCTTCCGGTCCTCCACGTCAAAGTCGATTACAGCGAGGGTCCCAAGGCCAGGTGGTATCCCAAGGGCGAATCGCCCATTCTTGCCAAACTCGTCAAAGAGGGCAAATTGCCGCCGGTGGCCGAACGCGTCGGGCCTGAACCCTGCGTGATGAGGGGCTGCGACGGCATCGGCAAGTACGGCGGAACCTGGCTGCGAATAGCCACCAATCCCGGCGGCGATATTGGTATTATCACGTGGCGAATGTCGGCGGCAACGGCGATGCGATGGTCGCCCCTGGGCTATCCGATCGTCCCACACGTGCTCAAGAACCTTGAAGCGCGGAATGGCAATCGTGAATTCATCCTTACTCTTCGCAAGGGAGTGAGGTGGTCCGACGGACATCCGCTTACCGCCGCCGACGTCATGTACTGGTGGAATCACGAGTTCAACGACGAGGTGGTATATGGCGCCATGCCGGACTGGATGAAGGCCGGTTACATGACCATTGCCGGAAAGAGGGGCACGGTCGAGAAGATCGACGATTTCCAGGTAAAATTCTCTTTCCCTGCACCGCACGCGCTTTTTCCGGGGATCATAACTCGAAACACTCTTCCGCTATTCGAATATCCCGCACATTATCTGAAACAGTATCACCCGAACCCGAAAATCGGCGACAGGAAAATCTGCGAAAAGGCCATGAAGGCCTATAAAATGCCCAGCCGCAGCGCCCTGTACACCTTCATGAAGCATTACCAGAACCCCGAACACCCCCGGCTCTGGCCCTGGATATACAGGACGTATAAGCCCACGCCGCCGCAGGTTTTCGTGCGCAATCCTTATTATTTCGTCGTGGACACCGAGGGCAATCAACTTCCCTATGTCGATCGGGTGCAGTTCGACGTGAAGTCGGACGATAAGATGCTCGCTCTTGCCGCTACTGAAGGCAGGATTACGATGCAGACC
>DAOVFI010000226.1 GCA_030673005.1 Planctomycetales bacterium | reverse complement strand
GCAAGGACGCGGCAATCCTGGCACTGCTCGACCGTCGCGCCTCTGTTCGCTGCCAGATCGTAAATAACACCGTCGGCAAGTCCGCACCTCATTTGAAGATATTCGACCAGAAAGGAAACGTCATCTGCAGGGCATACACTTCGCAGAAGAAAATCAGGGACTTCGCCAACGGAGATCGGATCAAGGCCGATGGTATCCTGCGCGAACGATGGATAGCCTTGCCCCGTCCCAAGCACGCACCAGCGTGGCAACCAACACCGTATTATATTTTGTACACAATCGAGATATTCAAGATCACCCCCGCCGCACAGCCGGTCGGTAAAGCCGACAAACCCCGGCCGGATATCTGGCGGAAATATCCGCATCTTAAGGAGAAACTGGACGCGGGCCTGGGACGGATGAAGACCTATCTGACATCGCTTGAGCCGGAGGCCTTTACCGCCAGGCATCCCGATCTTGCCAAAATGGCACAGAGCAACAATCCCGCCCAGCGTGCCCGCGCGATCAAGGCTATCTCGGCCCTTCGCGACAAGTCCGGCCTGCCAATCGTGGTGGCAGCAGTCGAAAAGGAAAAGACTCCCCGGCGCGGCCCCCGAGGAAACCTTATCCGTGGCATACAATGTCTCAACAGCCTGACTAAATGGGTTTACGGTGCGTATCATCCCGACAGAAAGATACAGCGGGAACTGGCCCCGTTGCTTCCGTTGTTCGTGAAGATGCTCGTTGAGACGGGCGACAAGCCCAACGTTCGCGCCTATTGCTTCCAGGCGATAGGATGCCTTGCCGGGCCTGAATGGCTGCCGCTGGTGAAGGACCTGTCAGCCAGCCGACATCCAGCCGTTACACACTGGTCCGCCTGGGCCTTGAAAGAAATAGCCAAACGAGCCAACGCCGACAACAAAGCCGCCGCCCGGCCCGCCGCGAAGCCGGCGGGACCTGTGGCTTCGGAGGATGAGGATCTGCTGGCCTTTGCGAAGAAGAACAAGCAAACGCTTGGCGTATGGGAGTCAAACGAGAAGGAATACGGCAACAGCAGACTCAAGCGGGCTGTCGGCGAACTGAAGGGGTTTCCGCAGCCATGGTCGCTGAGCAAGGTTCTTGCCTGGTACAAGCAGGCCAAGGATGCCAAAACCAGGGCCAACCTTCTTACCGTTATGACCGCCAGCCGGCACCCAAAGGCGGCGCTGGAACTGGGACCGGCGCTGACAGACAATGAATTGGAGGTCCGAGTCGCGGCAACCTACGCGATATTACACTATTACCTCGGCCACCTGGTATCAGGCGGAACCGAACAGCATATGGCTGCCGCCGCGGATTGGTGGGAAAAGAACAAGCCCCGCCTGATCGCCGCCGCGAAGCCGCGGGCGCTTCCGGGAAGCGGGCTTGTCGATATCAGGCCTTTGCTGAAAAACTCGGGGATGATCCTCGCCGTTTGCGAGGCGGCCGAGGCCCCGCAGCCGGAAGAATTGGAAAACGGCGTTTTCGCCACGACGCAGGAGTTTAAGGTGGTCGAGGTGCTCGGTACATCCAGGCCGGGAAAGAAGACAATGCGAATCTCCTACCGATGGCGCGGCGCCGCGGAAAGACCGATTTCGCAAGGCCGGCGCGTGATCTGGGCGGCGGGTCACACAATCTGGATCGGGGACCCAACCGGCTATAGCGTGTACTTGGGCAGCAAGGCCTATGCGAACACTGCCGCCAATCGCAAGGTGGTCGCCGAGGCAATCCGCTCGGCCAAGGACGCCCCGGCGCTGAAGATGCCGAAGGAAATCCCCCTGCTCCTGCCGGGCAGCAGGATTCCGCTGCACCAGGCTCTAAATGAAAAGGGAACGATTGTCGCTCTTTGCCAGGCTCTTGAAGAGGGTGGTGGCTATAGCAGAGAATTGGGAGTAGTCCACTATTTACAGAAATTCAAGGTTCTGGAAATGATCTCAGGCCAATCGAATGCAAAGGAGGTAGAGTTTAATTATACGCAATTCGACGTACCGTTTGGCCGGGAAAGGGCGATGAAGAAGGGCGACCGCGTCATCTGGATTGCCCAGCCCCAGGCCAGGAGATGGAAAGGCATCAAGGCGCTCCTGGACACACCCACCAATCGAAAAGCCCTGACCGGGCAGCCTGTGGCTGGGTCAGACTCGAAGCCTCCCGTTGCGATCCGCTCTTCGGACGCGGTCCTGGAATCGCTCAACCTCACTGTGCGGAAGGACATCCAAAAACTCATCGACGCGGTCACCCTTCCCGGTAAGGGGCCTGTCAATCTCCCCGCCCCCACCATTTCTGTCAGAATGGGTGTGGCCACAGAGGTTTTCGGCCTCGGCGCGTGGGGGTCTTACAAGAATCTTGCGTCGGCGAAGACAAATGCCGACTCCAGCAAAGCCGTCCGGGAACTCATCAGGATAAAGGCCGTCTGGTGTATCAGTACAGGCCTTTGTCATCGTAGTAAAGACGTTCAGATCCGCTGCGCCCGGGCGTTGGGTGAGCTGAAAGGAATCCGTCCCGCGCGGTTCCTGCTGACAGTCGCTAATGCCAACGCGGTCATCGTGGAGGGAAGCGAATCGGCAAGCATTCATGGAACTCTTCAACACGCCCTGGCCGAGGCCCTTAACAAAATCCTCGGAACGTCTGTTCACCTTAAGGAAGGTCAGGATCCGGAGGGGCTTAAGGCCGGCATCAAGGTCTGGAGCGCGGCGCTGGCGAACAAGGAAAAGACCGACTGTGCGCCTCTTGTGAAGGTCCTTCAGGACTGGCCGGCCAAGCGTGTCTATGTTGCCCGGCGAAGCCCTTTCTTCCAGGCCCTGGCGACCCTGGCTCGTCGGCAGAAACTCAATAATAAGGACTATCTTCCGTGCGGGTTCGTCCCGGGCGCCAATGGGCGGGTCAAGGTGTTTCGCTCCGGAAATGAAGAGATACTGGTCGCCATCATAGGAAACGACCCGATGACGTATCCGGGCACTTCCGCCGAACAGATCATTCTGCTCGACAAAACCGGAAGAATCCTTGACAGCCTCGGTTGCAGTATCAACAGCCGATATGGGCTGATCCGCACCGTTTTCAAGGACAAGCCCGATTCCGACGGGGCGCGGATGGTAATCACATTCCCGCCCAACCGCTGGCACAATTGTCACCAGATCATCTACCGTGGCAAGACTTACACCTTCCGGGAGGATGAGCGGAATCAGTCTCCCGAATGGGACCGGAAGGGGCTTTGCCGCATCGCCGTCAAGAACCGCAGGCTGGCGGTCCTCTTCCCTGTATTGTGGCCCCGACCGGGCCGAAGCGAACTGGAGTTCCGCCTTGTAGCGTCCAAGCCAGGGTCCAAGCGAGGGCCGGTTATAGAGAAAGTTGAACGCTACATTAAAGAACTGACTACCCGCGGCCCGAAGGCTGCAAACAGTCTGGTCGATGGGTTCCGATGGTTCGAGATTCAATGTGAAGCACCCAGCCTGTCCGTGGCGGCTAAATACGGAGGGCGAGAATATATCCTTCTGTCCAACGTGCAGCGTCAAATAATGCTCTCGCATTCAACCGGCCCGAAGGGCAAGGCGTGGGGCCTGAAGCGCGTCTATCTCAGCAAGGACGCTCGAGGCCGGCCGGCTGTGGCCTTTGTGCTCGACGCAGACGGCGCAAGGCTCTTCCAGACCTTTGCCGAAAACTACAAGAACCGTGTGCTGGCCATTCTGGTGGATGGGAAGGTTCTCTTTACCAGGAATGTTCGCCCTGAAGTTTCCAAGCAAGGCGTGATCGAGGGAAAATTCACCGACCAGCAGGCGAGAAATCTCGTCGAAGCGCTCAAGATTGGCATGATGAATGATCCAAAGAGCCCCAGCGATCCTGTCGCCCCACCCGCCACGCAGCCGGCGAAGAAACCCTTACCATAGTGATTCGAAACACGAGCAATAAAAAACACTCGAAATGCTACTCCAAGCCCAGCCATTCGAATGGCTGGGTTTCGATGCGCACCGATTACGAAAAAAGTTGCACTGCCCGCCCGGAACCTGTACTACTATCCGCCTTAATGCAGAAGTCTGTGACTCAAAACCGCTAACGAAAAGGAACCGATTACATGGGCACACTGAAGGTTATCCAGATCGGCGTCGGGCCTATTGGTCAGAGGGTCGTAAAATATCTGCTGGAGCGGGATGGGATGGAAGTTGTTACGGCTGTCGATCCTGCACCGGATAAGAGCGGCAAAGATTTGGGCGATGTCTGTGGCCTGGATAAACCGCTCGGAATCGCCGTATCGGGCAATCTCGCCGAGGCGATGAAAACAGCCAAACCGGAAGTAGCCGTCCTGTGCACCACCTCGAGCATGGAAAAGATCGTTCCGCAAATCGAGGAGATAATCTCCCACGGCCTGCACGTCGTATCGACCTGCGAGGAATTGTCGTATCCGTGGGACACGCAGCCTCAACTGTCGAATAAACTGGACGAAACCGCCCGCAAAGCCGGCGTCGCCGTGCTCGGAACGGGCGTCAATCCCGGTTTCCTGATGGATTTCCTGCCGCTGGCGATGACGGCTGTCTGCCGGAAGGTCGAAAGCATAAAAGTCTCGCGGATTCAGGACGCCTCGGTCCGGCGGATTCCGTTTCAGCAAAAAATAGGCGCCGGTCTGACGCTGGATGAATTCGAAGCCAAGAAGCAGACAGGCACGCTCCGGCACGTCGGACTGACCGAATCGGTCCAGATGATCGCCGCGAGGATGGGCTGGAAACTGGATAAGACCGAGGACATCCTCACGCCGGTGGTGGCAGAGCGGGAAATCACGACCGGTTACG
>DAOVFI010000321.1 GCA_030673005.1 Planctomycetales bacterium | reverse complement strand
GATATATCTGTGGGCCTGTCTTGATCGCGACGGAGTATCGCGCCCCGCTTCGCTTCAGAACCATATGATAGTTGCCCGGCGCTATCAGCGCCACGCCCGGAATGACCGGGTCGTTATTGGCTGCCTCCCGGACCTCCATCGGGCAGAGCGAGTTCAGACGTTCGGCGAACGTGGCGGTGAATTTTTCCGGCATGTGCTGGACGATTACCGTTCCGGGCGTGTCGGCCGGCAGGACCGTCAGGACGTCTTCGATCGCCCTGGTGCCGCCGGTCGATGCCCCGATGGCCAGGACCTTATGGGTTGTCTGAAGCAGCGTTGCGGGTTTTGGGGGTTTGGTTTTCCGGCCTGATGCGGTTGCGGCGGGTTGTCTTTTAGCGACCCTCGCAACGGCGGCGGCGCGAATCTTATCGACGAGTATCCGGCTGATCTCGGCGACGGTGTAAGACGAGCCGGGCTTGGCGACGACCTCAACGGCGCCCAGTTCAAGGGCGTGCAGGGCCGTCTTGCTGCCGGCGGGGGTCAGCGAACTGACCACGATGACCGGAAGCGGATAATGCTTCATCAGTTTGCCCAGGAACGTCAGTCCGTCCATCCGGGGCATCTCCAGGTCGAGCGTCAGCACGTCGGGCCGAAGCTGGACGATCTTGTCGCGCGCCGCATACGGATCGACCGCGGTGCCTACAACTTCAATGTCCTTGACCTTCGACAGTTCCTTCGAGAGTATCTGGCGAACGACGGCAGAGTCATCGACAATTAGAACCTTAATCATGCCGCTATGATTCCTTTCGTGTTGATTGCCTCTTCGGCGAAGAAAGACAGTTCCGCATTTCCCGAATCAAGATTCAACTGCACGCGCGCGACTGGCCGGTACCGGTCGGTCGCCTCCGGTATCTCGCCGTCGTCGATTATCTCCGGGGCATTGACGGCGAATTCCGCCTCGGTTCCGGCGATTTCCGGAAGGAAGTTTCCGCAGATTACGTTGGCCAGTTCCTTAAGTGCGTCGTTCTGCTGTTCGTGCGATGGGCCGGACTGTTCGTCTTCCAGGCCGAGCATGTTCGTCGCAAGTTCCGGGAGGATACCGTCGGAAACTTTAAGGAAGAGCAAACCGCTGAAATGCCCGGAAAAGCCGACGCTTACAGCCACCGTCGGCCAGCCGGCGCCTTCGTTATCCGGCATCGGAAGAATGAAGGCCAGCGACTCGAAGGTGCTCTCGGCCACACGTTGCAGGATTTCGTTATACTTGCTGTTCATGGCATATCCCCGTAATTTCCTTTACCACCTCGCGGACGGTTTCGGGAGCGAATGGTTTGTGGATGAACTTGGCGCCCCTTTGCTGGAGGCGTTCGATTCGCGTCTGGCTGCCTTCGGTCGATACGACGATTATCGGCAGGTCCTGCCAGTCGGGATTGGCGCGTATCTTTTCGATCATCTCTTCACCGTTCATAACCGGCATGTTAAGGTCGGCGAATACCAGGTCGATCCAGTTGTTGTCTATGGCATCAAGCCCCTCGGCTCCGTTGGCGGCCTGGTGCACCTCGCCGATCGGGACACCGGCCATACGCAGCGTCTTGACAATCATAGTCCGGACGACGGCGCTGTCATCAACAACCAATATGTTTAAAGACATTTCACATGTCTCCAACGCCCCGGCCCTGAGTCTCGTATTTTAAAGTTTCGAAGCGACTGTTGTTCCGAATATCCGTTCAGGTATTTTTCCTATAACTATTTACCAAATTGCAATGAATGCAGAAGAAAAGAGCAAGTCAGGCACACAAAATGAAAAAACAATTCACCTGCCTGCCGGCAGGCAGGTCTTCCAGAATTGTTTTTTCATTTCTCCGCTCCTGACGGGTGGCACGGTCAAGTCGAAGACTTGGCCGTGGTGGGCGTCGTCACGGCCAAGCCTCACTGCGTTCGGCTTGACCGTGCCACCCGCGCAGGGGTAGTATTTATCACTCCAAACAGCCGGAGTGATAAATACTATGTGTGCCTGACTTGCTCTTTTCTTCTGCATACGGCTGAACTCTTATACTTTCCTGATATTGGCGCACATCTTCCTTACAATTCCGTATCGACCCCGGCCGAATTCAAACTGACTTTTCCGGTTCCGATTTCAAGGTACATCGTTCTGGCCTTGGTGCCGCCCACGTCATCGGCCTCGATGAGGACGTTGTTTTTCCAGAGTATCTTTTTGAGGATGATGAAGTTTCTGCTGCCGATTTCGAATCTGTCGTTTTGATTGCTCTGGACGTTGGCCCCGCCGGCGACTTTCACGATCATTCGCTTTTTCTGCCCGCCGGCGGCGTACGCCTCGCGGAAGAACGCCGGCAACCCCGTATCGACGAACATATAGGGATTGACCTTTGCCTTTTCGGGATTAATGTGCGAAAGGGGCATCATAACGTGCAGCATACCGCCGACATTTGCGACCGGATCGTGAATCGTGATGCCCAGGCAACTGCCCAGCGCGTGGGTGACGATAATGTCACCGGGCTGGGAGATAATCTTCATGTCCGCCACACCGACAACATGTTTCACGATTTACTCTCCCTCTCTATCGTTTTTCGTAAACCGTAGGCTGGATGTAACGAAAACTGTGATTGGCGCCCAGGCTCTCGGAGTGACCGATAAACAGCGTTCCTCCCGGGGACAATATCCCCCGGAAACGCTCAACGAGGCGTCTTTGAGTGCTCTTGTCGAAGTATATCATTACGTTTCGGCAGAAGATCACGTCGAACGGTCCTTGCATCGGCCAAGAGCCCATCAGGTTCAGTCGGGAAAAGTGCACAAGAGACCGTAAGTTCTCGTTAACCTGATATATCCGCTCCGGGCGAGTCTCGGTGCACCTCATATACCTTTGTCGGAGTTGCGGGGGGACCGCTTTAATACGTTCTGCCGAATAGACGCCTTTCTTTGCCCGGTCCAGTATTTCCGTCGATAAATCCGTTGCGAGAATCGCGGCGTCCCATGCCTTGATGTTAGGAATGTTCTCATTGACGGTTATGGCGAGGGAATAGGGTTCTTCCCCGGACGAGCATCCGGCCGACCAGATTCGCAGACGCCTGTCCGACCCTGCGGCGGCGCGGGTGGCTATCCGCCCGAGCACCTCCCGGCCAAGGTACTCGAAATGGTCCGCCTCGCGGAAGAAACTCGTAAGGTTCGTGGAGATCGCATCGAGCATTGCCGTCAGTTCGTCACCGGCGCGATCGCGGCGGATGTGTTCGATGTATTCGTCGTAGTCGCTGAAGCCGAGTTTGCGGAGACGCTTGTTCAGACGGGCCTGGACCAGTCCCTTTTTGCTGATACTGAGGCTGATTCCGCAAAGGTCCTTGACGAGGACGCTGATCTTGTTGAACTGCGCATCAGTCAGATCGGTCGATTGCAACGTCGCGCTTCCCATAACACATAACTTCCGTAGGCCGGGACGGAGCGAA
>DAOVFI010000412.1 GCA_030673005.1 Planctomycetales bacterium | reverse complement strand
AAATTCGCTCAGTCGAAAGCCTCCAAACCGCCGCTTCGCGCACTGCTGGCCGCGGGTCATAAAACAATCCATATCCTGCTCGATCTGCCAAGGCCGGTTCTGACGGCGCTCGAAGACGGAAAATGGCGCAGCGGCGCCTTGCCTGACACGAAGGCTGCGACAAAACCGGCAGGAGGCAAAATCAGTCCTCTGTCGATGACGGTGATAAAAGATTCCCTCGCGCTGGCGACATTCGATTCTGCCGACGGCCTGGTGAGCATCGCAAGTAGAAGTTCCAAACCTGATAAACCTGCCGGTAAATGGGAGGTCAAAAAGGTTCGGCGGTCCGACAAGCCCGTAACCTGGCCGAATGACGCGCCGCCGGGCGTCGCAAAATTTGGAAAGCAACTGGCCTTCGCAGGGGAGGAGAACGACGAGTGGCTTTTCGCCGCGTGCGAACTCGACGGCAAACTGGGTCAGAGCAGTCCGCTGGACGTCTTTGCGATGGCGGGTCGGCGGGAGTTGGTCGAGCGGGTTCACAACCTCTTCTTCTGGGGTGTATTCGGAGTAATCGTGGTATTGATGTTCTGGCCCGGACAGACTCTGAGGACGGCCCCGTTCTCGCTGCCGCCGATGATGTTCCCTGCCAGGCTCGGCAGGCGACTGGTCGCCGCCGTGATAGACGTGCTGCCTTTCATGATCCCCGCAAGCATCCTCGCTACCCGAGGAATCGATATTAAACCCGCCTCCACTTTCAGGGAACTCATCGAGCAGGCCGGCGTCATCGCTTCTTATCCCGGGGTCCTCTACGCATTCCTGGCGTTCATGATAATCTATCCGGCGTACTGTTATTTCATGGAGCGTCGCTTCGCCGCAACTGTCGGAAAGATGGTGATGCGGCTTCGTGTCGTCGGTGACGCAGGTCGGCCGGCGACCCCACGCGAACTGGCGCTGCGGAACGTCTCGAAAATCATAGAATTCCTCGGCCTGCCGCTGGCGTTTCCGCTGCTGTTTCCGCTCCTGACGCGATACCGCCAGCGACTCGGCGACAAGATCTCCTGGACGGCCGTTATTGACGCCGAGTTGAGCCTGCCTACGCCTCCACCGGAAGAAGCCGAAGAGCAGACGAATCACTCGGCCGGGGAGAATAAAGAGGAAGGTTCCGGGACGTAACGCTGCAATGAGGTGATTGGAATGCAAATCTCGCCGGGCAAGACGAAGGTCGGCTGGATCGGGACGGGGATAATGGGTTCGGCGATGGCGGGGCATCTCGTCAAGGCCGGCTACCGGATGCGGGTTCACAATCGCACCCGCGCCAAGGCGCAACCCTTACTGGACGCCGGCGCCGAGTGGGCGGAGGAACCGTCGGCCTGCGCCGAAGACGCCGACGTCGTCTTCACAATCGTCGGCTTCCCCGCCGACGTCGAGCAGGTGCATCTGGGCGCCGGCGGCGTAATACAGTCCGTCCGGGACGGCGCGATTATCGTCGATATGACCACCAGCGCGCCGACGCTCGCTCGAAAACTGGCCCGGGCCTATGCCCAAAAAGGCGCCGTAGCGCTCGACGCGCCCGTCTCCGGCGGGGACGTGGGCGCACGCGAAGGTCGATTAGCCATCATGGTCGGCGGCGACGCCGAAGCGTTCGAGGCCGTTCGTCCCATGCTGGAGTTGATGGGCCGGAACATCGCCCACATGGGTCCTGCCGGGGCCGGTCAGCACACCAAGATGTGCAACCAGATCCTCATTGCCGGTACGATGATCGGCGTATGCGAGTCGCTGCTGTATGCGGCCAAGGCCGGCCTGGACGCCGGTGCGGTCATTGACATCATCGGCGCAGGAGCGGCCGGCTGCTGGTCCATCAACAACCTCGGCCCGCGGATCGTCGCTCGCGATTTCGCACCGGGGTTCATAGTCGAGCACTTCATCAAGGACATGGGAATCGCCCTGGCCGAGGCAAAGGCGATGGGGCTTTCGCTTCCGGGCCTGAAACTCGTCGAGCGGCTCTACCGCGACCTGGCAGACGCCGGCGGCGGGCGCGACGGTACGCAGGCGCTGATGAAGGTACTGGAAAAAGAAAGGGACTAGGGACTTGGGACTTGGGATTAGGGAAAAACGTAAAAAAACGTAATCAGTAACCATCTCGACTAATCAACCGATCAACCAATTGACCGGCGTGCTCGCTTCCACGTAGTGTCCCTATGGGAAGCGAGGCATGACAAGGACAGGATTACCGGTTACACTTGTAGTTTGTAAGGTCCGAATCCGTCGGTCAATGCGGGATGGTGATTCTTACAAAGGTGGAGAAACGATGAACCGTAAGGCCATAAAGAATGTCTTACTGGTTGCATTCGTATCCGTAACGGCTGGATTGATTCTGCCGACGTCGGCATCGGCTGAAGCTGTTCCCGGCAAGGCCGGCCCGGCTATTCTGGTCTATGTCGATGAGGAGATGGACGGATACATCCGACAAGCCAAAAGGTTGGTCGAGCAGAAGGATTACGCCGGCGCGATTGACATCCTCCAGAGCCTTCTGGATCGGCCTGGACAGTGCTTCGTGCCCACCGAGGATCCGCATCTGTTCGTTACC
>DAOVFI010000341.1 GCA_030673005.1 Planctomycetales bacterium | reverse complement strand
GCGATAACTGACGAAAAGAGGACGAGTGAAAGGAATTGTCATGTCCGAACCGAGAAAAATCCTGATCTTCGATACGACGCTGCGGGACGGTGAGCAATCGCCCGGATGCAGTATGAACCTTGCCGAGAAACTGGAAGTGGCGCGTATGCTGGAGTTGCTGCGCGTCGATATAATCGAGGCGGGTTTCCCGATAGCATCGCCGGGCGATTTCGAGGCAGTTCAGGCCATCGCCGGCGAGATCCGCGGATGCACGGTCGCGGGACTGGCCCGCGCGGTCGATAAGGACATCGAGCGGGCCGCCGAAGCCGTCGCCAAGTCCCCGCGCAGGCGGATACACGTCTTCTGCGCCACCAGCGAAATCCACCGCACCTACAAACTCAAACGCGCTAAAGAGGAAATTATCAGGATGAGCGTCGAGGGCGTCCGCCAGGCGGCAGGATACACCGACGACGTGGAGTTCAGCCCGGAAGACGCCTCGCGGACCGAGCCGGAATTCCTCGCCGAGGTGGTCGAGGCCGTTATCGAGGCCGGCGCCACGACCGTCAATATCCCCGATACGGTCGGCTACGCCATGCCGAAGCAGTTCGGCGACCTGATCCGCTACCTGCGGAAGAACGTTTCCAACATCGACCAGGCAGTCATCAGCGTCCATTGCCACAACGATCTGGGCCTGGCGGTGGCCAATTCATTGACGGCGGTCCGCGCCGGGGCGGGGCAGATCGAATGCACGATTAACGGACTGGGCGAACGGGCGGGCAACGCCGCGCTCGAAGAGATCGTCATGGCAATGAAGACGCGGCGAGATTTCCTCGACGCCGACACGAACATCGAGACGCGGAAGATATACCCCGCCTCGCGAATGGTGGCCGCTATTACCGGCGTGCACGTTCAGCGAAACAAGGCTATCGTCGGCGAAAACGCATTCGCGCATGAGGCCGGCGTTCACCAGCACGGTATGCTCGCCAATCGACAGACATACGAGATTATGAAACCCGAAGACATCGGCGTGCCCGCCAGCAGACTGGTATTCGGCAAACACTCCGGCAGGCACGGATTCGCCGAAAGAACCAGGGTGCTGGGATTTACGCTCACACCCGAACAACTCGAAGAAGCCTACGAGAAGTTCATAGCGCTGGCCGACAAGAAAAAGGACATCTATGACGCCGACATCGAGGCCATTATCGACCAGCAGATAGGTTCGACGATGGAAGTCTGGCGGCTTGAGGGGTTGCAGACAACGGCGGGTACTAACGCAATACCGACCGCAACGATAACGTTGTCTAAGGAAGGACAAAGCACAACCGACGCCGCCACCGGCGACGGTCCGGTCGATGCGATTTACGAGGCCATTCGGCGGATTACAGGCGTGAAATTGACACTGACCGATTACTCGCTGCGGGCCTTGACCGGCGGAAAGGACGCACAAGGCGAAGTTACTATCGAGGTCGCCCATAACGAGCGTAAGTTCCGCGCCCGTGGTCTCAGCACCGACATAGTCGAGGCCTCCGCCAAGGCCTACCTCGCCGCCGTCAACCGAGTCCTGACCGCCAAAAACGGCGGAGAAAAACCGCCGCAACCGTGATAAGTCCACGAATTACACGAATTGCACGAATTTTAAAGAAAAGCCGGGTGCCGTGGTCGCGGTGTTTGCGACCACGTAAAAGTGCGAATGCAAACGCCTGCCTGCCGGTAGGCGGGTGGTCGCAAAAACCGCGACTACGCCACCCGCCGGTAGTCAGTGGTCAGTAACCAGTAGAAACAGGTTTTATGACCTGTTTTGCGGAAGCTCGAAGGACGAAACCCGCCTCGGGGTCCCAGGGACATTGTGCAACCGGTTTGGACCACATGGTAGCCCACGGCGGGAGCCGTGGGTGAAAAAGACCTCACGGAGCCAAGCCCCTTTAGGGGCGAAACATCTTATCCAGCATCAAATTGTTCCGCCCCTAAAGGGGCTGGAAAAAAAAGAGGATGACTTCAAACCCACCGCTCCCGCGGTGGGCTGACATGTACCGCCCTCTTCGAGGGCTAAAGGCGTATCACTCGGAAGTGTCCCACCAAGGAAAAGAAATTGCCAACAGCAAAGGCAAAAGGGATAATGTCGTAGATCAAACGCAACCATAATGAGGATCGATAGGAAATGGAAGATCTCAAGTTTGTAAAACCGGAAAAGCTATATCTGAAAACTGATCCCCTGCTAAACGAGAATTGGGTACAAGATAGGATAGCAGAAGACCCTTCCATTCTCGGTTTGGGTGACATTGTACTTAAAGATAGGGAGCGGCAGCAGCCTCGTGCAGGGCGTCTTGATCTCCTGCTTCAAGACGCAGAATCAAACCGACGGTACGAGGTAGAAATCCAGCTCGGCAAAACTGATGAAAGCCACATTATACGCACGGTTGAGTATTGGGATATTGAGCGGAAGAGATATCCGCAGTATGAACATTGCGCGGTTATTGTAGCCGAAGATATAACTGCTCGATTCCTAAACGTGATTGGTTTGTTCAACGGCAACATTCCGCTAATTGCTATCCAAATGAACGCCCTTAAATTCGGACATCAGATTACGCTAGCTTTTACAACAGTGCTGGACGAGCTTTCGTTAGGATTGGACAACGAGGATGAGGAAGTACAAGCAGTTACTGATCGGGCTTACTGGGAGAACCGCGGGACTTCAGAAACGGTTAGAATGGCTGACGGATTACTTATGTTTATCAAAAACTTCGATCCGGGTTTCGAGTTGAAGTACAACAAGTTTTACATCGGCTTGGCGAAGGATGGTCAGCCTAACAACTTTATCTCTTTCCGCCCGAAAAAGAAGCATCTCAATATATCAGTACGATTAAAACAGTCGGACGAAATCCAAAACGATCTTGAACAGGCCGGTTTAGATCTAATGGACTACCAAAAGCGCTGGGGACAGTATCGTATCCGCTTAAGCAAATCGGACATCTCCGAACATCATGAATTATTGACTCGTATATTTCGGATGGCATACGAGAACAGCATTTCTTGATCGGAAGGATCAGAATATCGGCCTGCCCGTTCTGCGGAAGTTTTCCATGACGGTCAGGCAGTCGTCGGCGTAGCGTTGGGCCATGGGTTTGTTGTGGCCGCGGCGGGTGGACATTGAAATCACGATGTATTTCTGGTGCTCGTATAACAGGTAAAACATCCGCCGGACAGCCGCTTCGCCGTGGTGCGTTTCGACCCGCCGGCCGTAACCTTCCCAGAAGGCGGAACCCGCTACGCCGCAATACTCGGC
>DAOVFI010000075.1 GCA_030673005.1 Planctomycetales bacterium | reverse complement strand
GCGGGATAAAAAACGCCATTGTTGATAACTTCAAGGCGATACTGTAGTAAAAACGCTGTGATTTCTGTATTACACGCTCTTTCGCTTCGCTTATATCCGGGCTTGACTTTACTGAAAGCCCGGACTTGAGCGAAGCGAATCACCGGGAAACTCCTGCATCAAAATCTAACTTCGCAGTTCCACCGGGGTATGTTCTTTGTTGCTAATACCGATGTATTCCGGTTTTGCGTCGGAAAGCCGTCGGGTCATTATTTCTATCGCCTGCGTGTTGTTGTCAATCAGGATAAATTTTCGCCCTTCTTCGAGGGCGCAGGCGCCGAGCGTCCCGCTTCCGGCGAAGCAGTCCAGCAATGTATCGCCGGGTCGTGAGTGTACACGAACCAGCCGGCGAATGATACCCAGAGGTTTCTGCGTCGGGTAGCCGGTCTTTTCCCGCCCGTTGGTCGGTACGATTGTGTGCCACCAGACGTCGGTGGGCGTCTTGCCGCGAGCGGCCTTTTCCGGCCCGACCAGCCCCGGCGCCATGTACGGAATCCGGTCCATCGCATCAAGATTGAATATATATTTGTCCGGGTCCTTGGCGTACCACAAGATGTTATCGTGCTTGGCCGACCATTTCCTCTTCGACCGGGCGCCGTAGTCGTAGGCCCAGATAATCTCGTTTATGAAGCTCTCCCGCCCGAAGATGCTGTCCAGCAGCACTTTTATATAATGGATTTCCCTGTAATCCAGGTGTAGGAAAAGCGATCCGTCGGGCGTGAGAATTCGATGCAGTTCGACCAGTCGGGGTTCCAGGAACGCCAGGTAATCGTCGAACGAGTCGGCGAAATCCTTGCTTCCGAGGCGGATTGAGCGGTATCGGTTGCCCTGATAGCCGATTCTGTCTCCGCCGGCCTCGTCTCGAACGGTCCGCAGAGCGGTCCGTTGTTGGGTCTTTCCGGTGTTGAATGGCGGGTCGGTATAGACGAACGGTATGCTGCCGGCCGGCAGTTCGCGCAAAATCGGCAGGTTGTCGCCGAAGTAGATCCTGTTCATTGTTCCTATCGAATAAGCCTCATCCTGCCGGCATTTGGTACAATCGTCAATCTATCCAGCAGCGGCAAACGGAATCCTCCCGGCCAGTACACGAAGAAGGCCCTTCCGATCATGTTATATCGCGGAACGGTTCCCTTTCGGTAGCCCGGACGAAGGGTCAGGGCGGCCTGGTCCCAGAGGCGCGAATCCAGACTGGCCGGCGAGTTGTCGCCCAGTACGAAGAACTCGTCCATATCCGGCTTATCGTTGAACTTTCGCAGGAACATGGGGTTCCCGGTGATGCCCCTTCCGGGCTTGTTGGGATCCTCTGTCATATTCGGGCAGGTGTAATACACATCCCGCATAAGTCGTATGTGTCGCAGTTCCGACGGGCCTTCGCTTGCGAGGATTGCGACAGTCGGGGTCGGAACGCCGGCGGCGACCTTATGGAGAATCCGGTCGCGATCGGCGGGGTATAGAGCGTCGTTGGTGGTAATGATCTCGCTGCCGTTGAGCCAGAGCGTTACCTTCCGGTCCACGTGTGTCAGCGCCACCTCGCAGGCCTGCCCGATCTTCAGCGGTGCCAGGTCGTTTCTCTTGGCCCACGTGGTGCGGCCCTTGAGGTCTTCCCACTTTTGACCTGGCTCGTTGGACAGGCCGTGCTCGAGTCGGCAGGAACCGTCGGCGCTCAGCCAGGCACGGAAGTGATGCTCGAAACTGCTCAGGTGCAGACCCACGCGGGAATCACCAGCCTTCGGGACAAACATGAAAGACAGTTTCAGGTCGGAGGTTATGTCATTTTTCCTGTCGTACATCCCGCTGTCTTTCTTGTTATAGGCATAGTTTGGGCAGAAACGTTCGCGCGCCGAGTCGAATCGCAACAAGGCCGGCTTCTGACCTGGAGAACCGGCAAAGTCGAAAACCCGCCCGCCCTGGCGTCGCTTCCATACGTCTTCCGGGCCGTTCCAGGGCGGTTGCCACTGACGACCTGTTCCGGCCTCATAAATGGCCGGGTCGGGCTGATAATCGTTGTCGAAGATGATCTGCCACATAACTTCCTGGGTCTCGGACGACTTACGGAGTATCCGCTGGGTAAAAAGTTTTCTAAACCGCGGGTCGTTCAGGTCGTCGCCGTCGGCCTTTCCGTCGCCGTTGACGTCGAAGTCCGATTCGTCGATTCGCCCGTCGCCGTTGCGGTCCTTTCCGTCGCAGACGAACACGTCGCCGTGAACGATTTCTATCATCTGTCCGGGCAATCCGATAAGTCGCTTGATGTAGTTTTCCTCGTTGTTCCTGGGATTCTTGAAGACCACAACCTCCCATGGTCTGGGTTCGCAGAAGCGATAGAGGTATTTCAGCACCAGTACGCGATCGCCGCCGAAGGCGAATTCCGGTTCGAAGTAATGCTGGTATCCGCAGTTCGGGCAGACAGACGGCGGACCGGATTCCCTGCCGGACAGACCGCCGCTGCGCGAAAGGCGGCGAGATATATCAGGCGCCGACGAGTTTGGGACGGTGGGGATGCCGTAGGCATAGTGGTATTTACAGGCCGGGCAGTCGAACTGCCAGTGCTGACCCATCAACCTCGGCGCCATCGAGCCGGTGGGAATCACGAACGCCTCCAGCACGAACGCACGAAGTACAAACGCCAGCACCACCGCGATCCAGATGCTCTCGACCGTCTCGCGTATCGACGCAAGATGCCCGTTGTCCTGACTGTCGCTCTTGGCCATAACTTTAATCTCGCCTTTGAATCCAATACGTTATCGACTTGGGCGCGGTTGTGTAAATAACAAAAAAACAGTAACTGTTGGGTGGCGCCCGGTGATTCCGCGCGGATGAAAAAAATGCGCCGAAAGGACACCTTGTCTTGAAGCGGTGTTCTTCATAAGATCGCGCGTAACAAAATATTCCGAAGGGATTGATTATGACTGCGAACAGCGATCTGGTTGAACAAACGAACGAATATCTCATCGCCAACTACGGGCGACTGCCGGTAGCTATGGTCAGCGGGGCGGGGGCGAAGGTGTGGGACGCCGACGGGACCGAGTACCTGGACTTCTTCGCCGGTTTCGGCGCCGGCGGAGTGTCCGGACACTGCCACCCGGCGGTGGTCTCTGCCGTCAAGGCGCAGGCGGACGAATTGCTCTGCTGCGGCAACCTGTTCACGAACGCCCCGCAGATCGCCCTGGCCCGGGCGCTTGCGGAAAAAGGTATAACCGGCGGGCGGACATTCTTCTGTCACAGCGGCGCCGAGGCAAACGAAGCCGCCCTTAAACTGGTGCGGCTTGTCGCGGGTCAAGGCCGATACAAGATCATCTCATTCGGCAACTGCTTCCATGGCCGGACGATGGGTGCGCTGTCGCTGACGCCCGAGAAGTTTCAGAAGGGTTTCGAGCCGATGCTGCCGGGGAACGTCAAGGTCGATTACGGCCACATCGACGCCGTCGCCTCTGCCGTCGATGACGAGACGGCCGCCGTCATCGTCGAGCCGATCCAGGGCGAGGGCGGCGTCAACGTCCCGCCGGTCGAGTTCATGCAGGCGCTCCGCCGGCTGTGTGATGAGCGGTCGCTGGTGCTGATATGCGATGAGGTCTGGACCGCCCCGGCGCGGACGGGCGAGTGGTTCGCGTATCAGCATTACGGAATTGAACCGGATGTCCTGACGATCGGAAAGGCGCTCGGCGGCGGTCTGCCGGTGGCGGCTTGTGTAGCCAAACCCGCCCTGGCCGAAAAAATGGTTCCCGGCACCCACGGCTGCACGCTGGGCGGGAACCCGCTCTGTGCCGCCGCCGGTGCGGCAGTGATGAAACTGATCGAAGAAGAGAACCTCCTCGCCGCCGCGCGGGACAAGGGCGCCGCCTGCATCGATGCCGTCCGCTCCGCCGGTGCCGGTAAGGTCAAGAACATTCGCGGCAAAGGGTTGATGATCGGCATCGAACTGGACTGCCCCGGAAAGGAAATCTTCAACGCCTGTCTTGGCCGCGGCCTGATCGTAAACTGCACGCAGGAAACCGTTCTCCGCCTTGCCCCGCCGCTGACGATAAGCGAATCGGAACTGTCCGCCGGCCTGGAGATCTTCATCGACGCACTGAAGGAATAACAGATTTTTGGGCGCCAAGGACTCAACCGCCTGGTACTCTGTTACACCTGATTTAACGAGCTAGGTGGCACGGTCAAGCGAAGCTTGGCCGTGGAAGGCTTCATCACGGCCAAGTGAGGTTGAGGCCAAACGGCCTCAACCTCGCTTGACCGTGCCACCCGGCGAACGATCCTTAACAGAACCTAAAGCCGGCTTGCACCACAGGGCGTGCTGTGCACATGGTTACGCAAAGAGAATATCGAACCTGTCTACCGGCAGGCAGGTATTGAATACGGAATTACGAATAACGAAGTAAAAAAAAGACAGCCGATCAGATGTTTACTTCGAAATTCAATATTCCTTGTTCATTATTCATTATTCAGAATCCGGATCGCGTCGGGCGATTGCATCGGACGGGTGCATTCACTACTGTCGTGTCGGAGCACAGTACATGTGGCTTATCGTGAAACTCCTGTTGATGATTCTGTTTCCTCTTGCGTGGGGTCTTGGCAGCGACTGGGTCTTTGCGAAGATTCACAGCCGGTTTGTCGGCGGCGGCAGGGGGGGGGATCGTTCGGCATGACCGAGTTGCAGGAGATATTCAACTTCGACTTCCAGGCGCACCTTCAAGGTCCGGCCTTGCCGGCGGCGCTGGTGGGGATCGGACTTCTTGTGGGCGTCCTGACGGGGTTGTTCGGGGTCGGCGGCGGGTTCCTGATTATCCCCTTGCTGGTGGTCGTGATGGGCCTGGAGCGGACGCTGGTGGTCGGGTCCAGCCTGAGTTTTACGATCGGTACGGCGGCTGCGGGAGCGGCCCGGCACCGGCGGATGAAAAATGTCGATCTCAGGACGGTGATCCTGATTGCCTGCGGGGCTTTGGTCGGGACAGTGGTCGGCAAGTACGCGCACGTGGGGCTTAAACAGCATCTAGGACCCGGCCGGTTCGAGATAACCTTCGATTCGCTCTACCTGGCGATGTTGGTGCTGATCGGGTGGGTCGTCTGGCGCGGGCATCGGCGCGACGGGTCCGGCAGGAGCGTCCTTCAGCGGATGCGCCTCGGTCCGCGAATCGACCTGCCGGGAGCGAACCTGGCGAGCGTCAGCCTGACCGGGCTGCTGGGCGTGGGGTTGATTATCGGGCTGATGAAAGGTCTGCTTGGCATCGGCGGCGGCGTGCTGTTCATGCCGCTGCTGCTGATTGTGGTCGGGCTGGACGCCCATAAGGCGGTCGGCACGAGCCTGGGCGTGGTAGTCCTTACCTCTATTGTCGGAACGGCCCTGTACGGCGCCGACGGAAATGTCAACCTCGCGCTGGTGATGGTGCTGCTGGCCGGAAGCACTGTCGGCGTGCAGATCGGGGCGTGGCTCTGCCGGCGTTTGCACGCCGGGCTGATTCAGCGGTATTTCGTAGTCGTCGTCGCCCTGGCTGCCTGTCTTGTGATAATTTCACTGCTCGGAAGGATTATGTAACCGGAGCGGGTAGTTGCTCACCATCCATCATTTGACCTGTTACAGATAAATTGATGTGCTCATCAAGCGGCGCAAAAACGTTGACTATTTCGCACGGCCTGAACACCTGAATTGACGTGTAACAGACTACTACTCGTCTGTTCAGGATAACCCTTTCTGTCGCTGGACGACGTACTCGGGCAGGCGGTCGATGATGCCGCGGATCAACCCGGCGGCGGCGGCGAAATCTTCAGAACCGAACCGCTTGGGCCGCCAGGCAATGACGTGCAGGAAATCGAACTGGATACCGAAATCCGGGGCATTCAGCAGATATTCCATCATCCGCTGGTGGATCACGTCGTAGGCCCAGCGCTTGTCCGGGCTTTTGACGTAAAACTTCCGGCTGAATTCCGCCGACTCGAAGTCGATGTCGTCGAACCCGAAGAACTCGGTTAACTTGTCGAAGAAACGCTCGCGCCGGATGTAGAGCGGTTTTAGCGGGACGGGGCTGGTGATGATGACGGCGGAGAAGTAATGGTCGGAGCGGTTCTTGCCGTGGCCTGTGGTGTAGTGATAGTCGAAGGCCAGGATCGGCAGGTCGGTCAACTGGCCTTCCATTATATTGTAGGCGTATCGGCTGTGACCGCGGCGAAGGCACTTGAAATCGCCGAAGCGGTCGTCGAAGTTGTGAATTTTGGCCGAAATGAAACTCAACCCGTTGCTATGCGCCCAGGCGAACAGTTTCTTGCGCCGCTGAGCGGACGAGTAGAAATGGTACACGATCAGCACGACTGCAACAGCGATGAAAACAACGTAAATAAATTCCATAGCGTAAGCCTCCGCGAAAAACATTGTGCGTTTAGCCGCCACCGCTGCTTCGTTTGAAAATCTTTTTGTACAAGTCGCTTTTGGAAAAGTTTCTTGACCGGATTATCCGATTGCCGATAGAATGTAAAAAGACCGTAACGTAACGTGGGAATTATATCATGGACTGGACTGAACTGGGACAGGGAGTTCTCCTGACGATTTACACATTCGCGCTGGCGATGGTGTGCATTTACGGCTTTCATCGCTACGTGCTGGTGTACCTGTACTATCGCCATCGCCGCAAGGCGCCGCGCGCGCCGGGACAATTCGAGGAGCTTCCGCACGTTACCGTCCAGTTGCCGATGTACAACGAACAATACGTAGCTGAGCGGATCATCGAGCAGACCTGCCGGATTGATTACCCGCGCGACAAATTCCAGATACAGGTCCTCGACGACAGCACGGACGAGACCGTCGAAATAGCCGCCGCCGCGGTGAAAAAGGCCCAGGCCGAGGGTTTTGACATCGAGTTCATCCACCGCGACAACCGCGTCGGGTACAAGGCCGGTGCGCTTGAGAACGGGCTGAAGACCGCCAAAGGCGAGTTCGTCGCTATCTTCGACGCGGACTTCGTCCCGGGCGCAAGCATCATCAAAGACGCCATCGACTACTTTACCGACGAGCAGGTCTGCGCCGTCCAGACGAGATGGGAGCACATCAACCGCACCGATTCTCTGCTGACCCAGTCGCAGGCGATTTACCTGGACGGGCATTTTGCCATCGAGCACGTCGCACGCAATCGCAGCGGGCGGTTCATGTGCTTCAACGGCACCGCCGGCATCTGGCGGAAGATCGCCATCACCGACGCCGGCGGCTGGCTGCACGATACGCTGACCGAGGACATGGACCTGTCGTTCCGCGCCCAGATCCGCGGCTGGAAATTCGTGTTCCTGCCGGAACTTACAACGCCGGCCGAACTGCCGCCGGAAATGAACGCCTTCAAGGCGCAACAGTTCCGCTGGACCAAGGGCGGCGCACAGACGGCGATGAAAATGCTGCCGAAGGTCCTGCTGTCAAAGGCGCCGCTGAAGGCGAAGGTAGAGGCGTTCTTCCAGCTGACCTGCTTTTCCGTGCATTTTTACGTCCTTATCCTGGTAACGCTGCTGTTCCCGGCGATGTGGATCCGCGCACTGCCGCTGGAAGAAGGCTCGACGGCGCGTGCGATATTCGACATGGCGGTATTCACACTGGCGACAGTATCGGCCAGCGTCTTCTACATCTCCAGCCAGTATGAACTGTTCCGCGACTGGCGGAGCGTCTTGAAATACCTTCCGTTCCTGATGGCGCTGGGTATCGGGATTTGCCTGTCGAACACGAAGGCGCTTCTGGAGGCGATCTTCGGCAAGCGGAGCGAATTCGTCCGGACGCCCAAGTACGGCGCCGGTACGGCTATGTACCACACGCATAAAAAGGCCGCCGAAGCCGCCCGCAAACCCAAACGGCACATCCTTCCATACGTGGAAATGGCCTACGGCCTGTACATGGCGGCGTGTGCGGTTGCGAGCCTCATGAGCGTCCGCTCCGCCATGGCGGCGCCGTTCATGATCATCTTTGCCGTCGGGTTCTTCTACGTCTCGATCCTGAGCATACAGGGGCATCGCGCAAAGGTCGCCCACCCCGTTCCGGCGCGCGAAGAGTCATAAAAAGGTAACACACGAAAGTCAGGCCCACGCCTCTGCGTTCCGCGGACTGTTCATGCACCTATACGTGACGAGGTTATTGACCCGTCGCACAGCAGTTCATCAAGGTTTAGCAATTCCCTTATACCTTTCGACGTGATACTCCCAACTGCCCGGCGGGCGGGGAAGCGTGAACGTCTTTTTGGGAAAACTCTTCGGCGTTTTAATGTCCCTGAAAAGAACCGTCGTAATGTTCTCCGAGCGGTCCTCTGCGACGATCTTCACCGGCAGACCCTTCTTGCGATCCACCCACATCTCAAGCCAGACGACCGAAAACTCCCTGCGGAACCGGCGGCGTGTGGTGAGTTTGAGATAATCCGTGTTCTTCGGGTCGGCTTTTTTTAAGGGCCGGGTGGAGGGGCGGAAGTGTTTTATCACCGTCTTTGCCTTCTGACCGAAGGGGACGGGAAAAGGCCCCTTGCCCAGTTGCAGCGGGTTGACCTTCTGGCCCGGCGGGGCCACCTGATACCTGTTCATCTGCTTGATCCGCTGCTTGCGGACGGTCAGCCACGCCCCGTCGAATGCGTAATCCACCACGTCCTTTATCTTCGGGCCGGCGCCCTGGCGGAGCGTGTCGAAATGGATTCGGAACTTCGCCGGCTCCTTTTTCCCCGGCCCCTGGTAATAGACCTTGCCGGTGCGTGCTTCAGTGTCGCCGGTCTGTAGCATATCGACCTTATAGTCGATTTTCGCTGTGATATTGGGATATTTATCCCCGGCGGCCTCAAGCCGCTCGAGTATCGCCATCACAACCGGGTTAACAGCAGGGGCCTTTCCGCCGGTGAGCATGGCTTCCCGAACGACAAACTCCAGCCTGTTACTCAGCAGCGGGACCTTTATATCATCCTTGAGTAGTCTCCAGGCGAACGGGAGGGGTTTATCGGTGAGGACTTGGACCATGCCCGGCGAATACATCACCTGGAGGGCGACCTTGTCGCCGACCTTGAGTCTGCCAAGCGTTTTCGGCAGGCCGAACGCGACCTTCATCTCCCGGCCAATCGGGACAAGCCCTCCAATGTCGATGGCCTGGATTTTCTTCGGCCAGGGCGGAAGGACCGCCTTTCCGTTGACCCACCATCTCGCCAGAAGGCGCCGGTCCGGTCGGGCAACCATGGTCGCCTCCGAGCGGATAACGAAATCGCCCTTAACCAGCGTCAGTTGCAGGCCGCGGGGAAACTCGCCGACCTTCAGCGAGCGGGGCT
>DAOVFI010000124.1 GCA_030673005.1 Planctomycetales bacterium | reverse complement strand
CGATTTTGGCGTCCGGTCCGGTGGGGACATGGCTGCCTTCGGCAATCAGTTCGACCGTGCTGCGCCGGCCTCCGGCCAGTTGGAAGCGGCGGCGCGGGCGAACGGCCTGCCAGCCGGGCGGGAGCGAGGCGATGCGCAGTTGAACTTCGACCGGATGAACGTGCTCGTTGTACAATTCGGCCCGGATAACGGTGCGAAAGCGCCCGTCGTCGTCGGTGTCAACGCGGCAGCGCAGGCGCTCGAGGCGGACTCGGCAGGCGCGCTGCTGAAGTCGTTTCCAGGCGACTCGCTCGGCCAGCAGTTGGCGGTTGGAGACGTCCTGGGGATGTACTGCCGAGAGGACTTCGGCTGCCAGGAGTTTGCGTGCGGCGACCCAGGCCGAGCCGTCTGATACCCACCCGTCCAGTCGGCCGTCGAGGTAATGGTCGCCGGCGGCGTCCAGCCCCGCATAATGAACCATCGTATCGATCATGGTCTGCGTTACGGCGGACATGTCGCGCTTGCGGAGCAACCAGAGATATGCGGCGTCCTGAAGCCCGCGCCGCAGCCGCTTGAGCCTGACCGACGGCAGAACGGCGTCGTCGCTGATGCCCTTGCCCGGATAGAACAATCGTTCCGGCTCGCCCCCGGCCGAACCGCCCGACCAGTCGAGCACCTCCGGAAGGAAAATGCCCGGGCAATCGTATTTCATCGCCATCCACGCCAGCGCGCGGATGTCCGCGGGCGAACCCGGCAGGCCGCAACTACCCAGATACGGCGGACGAGACGGACGAAGCCAAAGCCCGGACAGAAGATGCTCGGCGCCGCCCGCCCGCCCGATCTCGGCGGGGGCAACAAGGTCCGCCGGCGGGGCGTACATGTCCGCCAGCGCGGTAAAATCTTTCGGTACCGTCCATCCGGACCGAGGCGGCGAAGACGACGGCAGTTCCGACAGTATCGGCAGTTCAGTTCCGACAGATCGAACCAGTCGCGCCAGGGCCGCATGGCGTTCGTAGGCGTCGGCGCCGGCGGGAATAGTCCTCGGCCAGACGAACAGACGATCGCCCATTCCGATCGCGTCGAAATGTTTAATCGTCCGGTCAAGAACGGCGGCTGCGGTTTCACGGTATGCGTCGGTGTCCGCGCCTCCGTAATTCGCAGGGTCCGGCCAGCCGGAGCGCTTCGTCCGCCACAGCGGCGCCGGCCAGGCGGAGACGCCGATGCGGTCGTCAAAGGCGCTGCCGTCCAGGTACGGCTTGACGATGCTGTCATAGTCGTCCCATCGCAGAACCACTCCGCCGGACAAGTCGCGCTTGATGACGGGATGGATCGACTTGTCGAACAGGTCCACGCGGTGGTCGTGCGACAATCGCATCAACTGACGTATTATTGTCAGTGCGGCGCGGACGTCCTTATTTTTCGTATCCAGCCGGAGCGGAACAACTCCGCCGAGGCTGGAGAAGATCGTTTTATGGGAAAAACCGCCGATGCACGCGACCGAACGGGCGTCCGGCAAGACGAAATTGTACACCTTCAGCGCCACATTCACCTGCACCGCGCCGCCGCCGGAGCGGATCGTGATCTGTCCGGAATATTCGCCGCCCGGCGCGTCGCGGGGAACCGCCACATCGACCCACACGGCCAGACGCCCGCCGGGATCGATTTTGAATGAGTGCGACGATTTGATCGGGACCAGTACGTCGTAAAATCGCACCGGACGGACAGGCTTGTCGGTCAGGCGGATGTACCAGGCGCTGAAACGATTAACCTCCACCGGCAGCATCCTGAAAAGCCCGATGCGGTCGATGTCGATCTTCCGCCCCCCCGGACCGGACAGCGGCCCGACCGTCAACCTTACACGATCTGCGCCGCTTTGTGCCGCATCGAGAACCAACTGAAAACCGACCGTCTCATTGGCCGCCGAGAAAATCCGCGCGGTCCGCTTCCCGGCATCCCAGGCGGGGTCCGTTTTTGCCGGACGCGTCCGCTCGGTCAGATGGACCATATCGCCGGCCACCCACAGGCGCGGAGGCTCGCCCCTGTTGAGGCAGCCCGACAGAGAAACGCACGCCAACAGCAATGTCAGTCGTCTTAACACGGAAACGGGATTGTACAAAAGCGGCTTCGAAAAGTCCCGCTCCGGTTTCCGGGGGGGTGCATGTATATTTTGGTGGTTCGGTCTCTGGTGGCACAGGTTTTCAACGGTGGCACAGGTTTTCAACCTGTGCGTCTTGCGATACGGGCAAATGCACAGGCTGCAAGTGCGCAGTATCCCTTGCGGGACCTGTGCCACCAATTTCGTGGCACGGTCAAGTCGGAGACTTGGCCGTGTTGGGCGCCATCACGGCCAAGCCTCACTATGTTCGGCTTGACCGTGCCACCCGGGCTGGTGAAGTATTTATCACTCCAAACAGATGGAGTGATAAATACTATGTGTGCCTGACTCGCTCTTTTCTTCTGCATTGGGCTGAACTCTTACCGGTGAGGTACGGCGCAGCGCGTAAAGCGTAAATACGCCTCTTGCCTCGTCGATAACCCGACAGTCGGAAAATATCTCCCGGAGGCGTTCGCGTCGCATTTCTCCCGGCCAGCCGTAGGAATATGTCAGACGACCGATCTCCGCCCACGATACGAACACGTGCGTTACACCCATCCGTCGCAGTTCGGCGATAATCCCGTCGGGAGATTCGCATCGACGGATAACCCCGGCCAACGGGTGCTCGTCAAAGACGGTTGCGTAAATTGCGCCGGCGGGGAAATAGAACGCCCTTGCCTCGCCGACGAGCATCAGGATATCCGCGTCCGCTTCGTTGGCCTTTGCGTAATACGGCAACTCGCGTGCGAAGACCCGCCCCGGCAGGCCGGCAGGGACCGCCGCCGAGCCGTCGCCGCCATGCCAGCGTGCAATCTCGGCCCGATAGCAGGCGAGTCCAAGAAGCAGGTTCGAGCCTGCCGCCGCGATCAGCAGCACAGTCAATATGGGGACTGAGCACTTAATTCCCCTCGAACCTTTCTCCTTGCTTCTTCTGTCTTTTCTAAAAGAAAGGGGAATTAAGTGCTCTGTCCCCATATTGAAGCGAGCCAGGCCGTCGGCGGCCAGCATTGAAATCGGCACGACCGAAAGAAAAATGAACCGCGCCGGCATATCGTGCGTGAAAAACACCCACACCAACATCTGAATCACCAGCACGCCGAGAACCGCCCAGTTCCACAGACCCGCCTTGACGGGCCTGACAAGCATCACAAGGATCATCGCCCCCGCCAGCAGCACGCCCGCTCCCAGCGGCGGTTGTGTGTCGTAAGGCTTTCGACCCGACAGGAAGGCGTAAATTCGCTCCGAGCGTGAGTACCGTCGCGTCGGCTCTCTGTAATCCGGCGGGACAGGTACCGGCCGATGATGGCCCGGTGCGTGCCCGTCGCGCCAACGGGCGGCTGATTCGTCGCAGAAATGCCCCTGCCCGAAAATACCTGTAACCAGCGGGAAGACGGGGTTGCCCGTGGCGGCTGTATTGCGAATCAGCCAGGGCGAGAACAGCAGGACGCAGACGCCGCCGGCCAGTGCGACGTGTGCGATTCGACGACGGAAGCGCGCCAGGCAGACGACCAGCATTACCGCCAGCACCGGTCCGGCGATCAGGCCGACGCTGAGATATTTGACCGCACAGGCGGCCCCGAGCATCGCGCCGATAATGACCGATTCCCGCGCCGACGGCCTGGTCAGCCACCGCCGCAACCACACCAGCGCCAGCGCAAGATAGCAGAACTGGGCCGGCTCGACCATCCCCAGCCACGACAGATAAACCACCGGCGGCGCAGTCGCCAGCAGCACCGCCGCCGTACGCCTCGGCACAGGTTTCAAACCTGTGCCACCCAAACCTGTGCCACCCAAACCTGCGCCACCGAAGACACCCGCTACCATTACCACGCCGAACAGCCCGACGGTCAGTTTCGCCAGGTACATCCCCTCGTACGCCCCGCCACGAAGGCACATCCCCAGCAGGAACAGCATCTCAGCGCCGAGCGGGTAGTGGCTATAGACATTGTGCCGAAGCGTCGAGACCGAACCGGCGTGATAATACTCGCGGGGCAGTTGCAGGTGGTACTCCAGCACGTCGTAGGAGTCCATTGTCAGGTTGCCCAGCCAGCCCGGCGGTATAACCGCCCCCGCCAGCCACATCCCCGCCGCTATCGCGACCGGTACCCAAATAAGACTACCGTAAGTGATTCTCCCGCGCGGTTTCAGAGCCTTGAGCGGATGGTATGCCTGCACCGCCGCCAGGATTACGCCCGCACCGATCACGGGCCACCAGAAGTACATCGTCAGAAGCCCGCTTGTGAACGAACCGACGACGAGCACCGACGTCGAGAGCATCCAAAGCCCCAGCGCCGCAGCCGTAGCCAGCCAAAGCAGCGTCGGCGACCGCTCGGGCCTGAAAAACCGCAGAACCGTCCAGCCATATCCGCCGGCGGCCGCCAGCACAAGCATCGCCACGACCCCGTCGGTCAGGACAATTACCATCGCCCCGGCCAGGGACGACGAACCGACCATCGCGCCAAGCACCAGCACCACGGCGACCGGTAATATCACCGCAAAAACCCAGCCGGGAATTCGCCGACTACCGGCGACGACAGATTGACCTTCCTGATTCACAGTATCCACAGAAATACACGATATAACGCCGTCAGGGATTTGACAACGACCGGATTACTGGAAGACCGGAAAATCCGCAATCCGCAATCCGCAATCCGCAATCAATTGCTGGTATTCGCGGCGGCGAACGCTTATACTCATCCGATGTCTTACAGCAAACGTACACAACGTATTGTCAACGATAACCGCTAATAAAAAAGGGACTCCATAATGAAAATGAACATCGCCGTTTTTGTACTGTCGGGAATGTTATCTGTTACTTTCTGCCTGGCTGAAGGGGCTGCCGCGGCGCCGGCTAAACAGTCGGCTGAAGCGACCGCCGCACTGAAGAAAATACAATCTCTGATGGGAAGGCCAAGGGCGGCAAGCCAGGCGGAATTCAGAAAGAAACTCCAAGAAAACCGTATCCGTCTCCTGGAATGCCTTGCCGATATGGAGAAGAAGCATCCTGGAGCCGCCGAACTTCACGAAGCCAGGCTCCACGGAGTGATGGCTGCGGTACAACTGGGACGTCTGACAAAAGACCCGAAGACCGGCGAAAAGGCACTGGAAATCTCCCGGAAGATCGTGGCGTCCAACGCGCCGAAAAAAATAAAACTCAACGCCGACGCTTATATCATCCTGCTGAAACTTAACCCGGTTCGCAAACCCACTACAGCCCCGTCCCGACCGGTCGAAAAAATCAACGCCGACAGGATTATCCTCGATTTCGTCGAACGCTACGCCAAAACCGATCTTGGGCCCGAGTCGCTGCTGATCGGCATAAGCCTGGCCGGGATGTCGGACCTGGATTCGCTCGTTACCAAGATTGAAGACATGCTCATCAAGAGACACCCCAGACATCCCCTGGCCGACAAAATCCGCCTGCAACGCAAGAACAGCAAGGTCGGAAAGCCCTTCAATGCGACACTGACGAAACTCGACGGGAAGAAACTGACCATCCCGGACGACCTGTCCGGCAAGGTTGTCGTGATCGATTTCTGGGCTACCTGGTGCGGGCCATGCATCCGCGAAATACCCCACATGAAGTCGCTGTACGCCAAATACAAGCCCCGGGGCGTGGAGTTCGTTGGCGTCAGCCTCGACAAAGACAGGCGGAAACTGGAAACGTTAGTCTCGAACAGGCAGATGGGCTGGATTCATACATACAGCGGCAGGGGCTGGGGAGATCCGACGGCCCGTAAATACGGCGTCAGGGGCATTCCCAGCATCTGGGTTGTGGGCAAGGACGGAAATGTCGTCTCCGACAACGCCCGAGGCCGACTGGCTGGGACTATTGAAAAGGCCTTGACGGCCAAAACAATCAAACCGGCCCCGACAACCAGACCCGCAAGCGGGTAACGGAATCCTGAAAAATAATTCACAAAAAATGATCCACAGGTTGAGCATTCTGTTAATCCTCGCGGCGGTCCCGTGCGGATGCAAACTCACCGGAAATGAATCCGCTTCGGCGCCTTCGCCGTCCTCAGTCAGGCAGACACCCCAGGAAAAGCGGATTGCACAACTGGAGAACGAGTTGCGCATGCGGGATAAACAGTTGGAAGAACTTCGCACTCGCGCCGATCGCCTCGCCGAACGTGTCCGCAGACTGGAATTCCTGAACGATCAACTCGATAAACACTTAAAGACCGTCGGCGACGCACCCCGCCGGCGCGACCTGTACAAAAAACGGCTGGCGGAAAGCGAACTGGAGGTCGAACGCCTCCGAAGACTAATCGAGCATCTCCAGCGCCCCCCCGACCAACCGACCTCCGGACCAACCACCGCGCCGACGAGAAGTCCGGGATAAGCACAGCGATTCAGACAGGTTAAAAAACAGGGGCCTGGGATTGTTTCCAGGCCCCTGACTTTTCTTGTCTTTTGAAAAAGTGCTGCGGTCAGGCGACTTTACGCAACCTGGAAATACTTCTCCTTTGAGTGGACCTGTTGCTGATCCTTGACTTGTTGGCCGTGGTTGTGCGGCTCGGGCTAGACTTCCGGGCAACGGTTCTGGTCCTGCTGCTTGTCCCGCTTGTGGTCCTTGACCTGTTGGCCGTGGTCGTGCGGCTCGGGCGAGACTTCCGGGCAGCGGTTCTTGTCCTGCTGCTTGTCCTGCTTGTGGTCCTTGACTTGTTGGCCGTGGTCGTGCGGCTCGGGCGAGACTTCTGGGCCGCGGTTCTTGTCCCGCTGCTTGTCCTGCCGGTTGACCTGCTGGTGGTCTTCGACCTGTTCGGTCTTGCAGCGGTTGTGCTGCGAGACTTCCTGGCTTTAGCAGTAGTCCTGCTTGTCTTGCTGGTGGTTCTGCTGCTTGTCTTGCCGGTTGACCCGCTGGTAGTCTTCGACCTGTTCGGCCTTGCAGCAGTCGTGCTGCGAGACTTTTTGCTTCTGCTTCTTGTGGTTGTACTGGGCATTACTGATTCTCCTTTTCTTTTGGGGACTCTGATGTCCCTGTCACTGTATCCGATACA
>DAOVFI010000016.1 GCA_030673005.1 Planctomycetales bacterium | reverse complement strand
AGAGTTTCACGTTCAAGGCCAGGCGCATCTCGACGGGCCGGAAGATGACGTTCCGCCTGCGGGCCGGGTTGATCCCGACGGAGTTTTTTGCGATGAAGAATCGTGGCGTTACCTGCGGCGACGCGGCATTGGAGACCCTCAAGAAGCAGGCCGCCCGGAAGATACTGTCGTCCACACCGAATGAGTGTTTTAGGCGTATTGATCTGAAAGAGTAACTACAAAGAGCAGGAAATCCGAATTTTACCAGGCCACCCAGCAAGCCAAAGGCCAGCCAGGGAGCAGATCGGTTAGGAGCCGACTGCTCCCTTTTTCGTTTTTTAGGTCTTGGGGAGCACTGATGGAAAGGAGGTGCCGCCATGAAAAGAGGCTGATTTACGCCGCGAGGACTCAAGGTTGTCTGACATGGGCGGAGATCAAATCCCGCCGTTGACAGGGTCTGACAATCAGGAGGCTTCAGCGGCAAAACGTCGTGCGTTCGCTGCGGAAATTAAACACACATGCGGACGAAGGCGACGAATGAGCATTGGTAATAAGTGAAGAAAGCAAGGGTATTGGTATTTTGCGACCAAGAGGGGCGCGGCATTGGCTGCCGCGTAACTTGGCCGCGGGAAAAGATCCGTAAGGGATCGGAGCAAGAGGAGCAAAAAAATGAAAAAGTCAGCATTAATTCTGGTAGCAACAGTTGTTTGTGGCTTGTTGATGAACCCCGGTTTTGTAAGCGTAGCCGGCGCCGAGGAACTCGGTACGTGCACCAATACCGGCTACACCTTTATGGGCGGCTGGATGGTTTATCATCAGGACCAAAAAAACTACTTCTTGATGGGAAATGCGCCCGCCAGTGGCGATATGTGGGCGTTCAGCTGGCTGAAGTTCGGCGATCTGCCCGCCAATCCGGTCGATAATGCCTGGCTGTCGCTGGATTGCTACAAGGACATGAACGGCAGCCTTACGCCCGGAAACCCGATGGACGTTACCATTTACGCGGTGGATTCGGACGTAGCGAACATCACCGCCGCAAATGTCGCCGACTTCAAGGCAAACCACATCGTCGGCAGAGCGGTGGGAGGCGTCGAGCTTACCGGCACAGGCCGTTACAGTTGGGACATTACCCCGATCGTTAACAACTGGATTACGGGCGACAACCACGGCCTGGCTGTCATCGGATGGAACGACGTGCCCGGCGCAGGCAACACGCATCCTTACTTCGCCGGCCTGCCGGATCCGAATCCCAATGGGATGAGTCCCAAGCTGACGGATACCCCGGCCGGGACCAGAGGGATTCTCTGCCCGGTGGACGTGGACACCTACGTCCTGCCAATGGGTCAATGTGGGTTCGGCTATCCGATCAATCACCAGGTAAAGTCGATGGAAGACAGCCTGACGATTCCGGCGATGGTCAAGTTCGATCTGTCGGCGCTGGAAGGATATGCCAGCGATGACGTGCAATCGGCCAAGTTCAAATTCTACCGGCTTGACTCCGATGGTGGCATGATGAGCCCTGATACCGCCCCCGCCGGGACGGAACTCACAGCCACTATCCACGCACTGGATAACTCGGTGCTGCTGACGGAAGATCTTTTGCAAGGCGAGGATCCCAACAATCCGGCGGCGCACGGGGTGATTGACCTCTGCAACAGGCCGGGGATCATTGGTCCTGGCTACCAAATAAGCAGCGACACGGGTCCTGATACCTGGGCGGAGGCGGACATCACGCAGATCGTCAAGGATTGGCTCGATGGCGTCTATGCAAACAACGGTATCGAGCTCCAGGACGATTCGGATCTCGACGGATACGTGTGGTACTGGAGTTCGATCCAGGACGGAATGGCGGGGCATGTGGGATCCCAGTATGTCCCGTACCTTGAGGTGACGATTCCCGAACCGGCGACGTTGGGTCTGCTGGGTATCGGTGCTGTTCTTTCGGTCCTCAGGCGAAGACGCTGTAAGAATAAGTGAGGGCGAGGGAGGGATAGACAGGTTCTTCCCTCCTTCCTCCTTCCCGGGCGGCGGCGGGAAACCGCCGCCGCCACGGGAGGATCTGAAAGGGAAAAATGACAGGTAGGAAGCAATTTGCGTGAGAAATCGTAAAAAAGTTTCTTGACGAAAGAGTTTGCGATTGCGTACAATGTTTGTTTAATGAAACATCATAAGTGAAGTGAAACATTAAAATGCGAAGTGGAAAGGAGCGATGAGATGAAATCTCATACAAAAATGATGTTTTTATGTCTGATCCTGGGTGGTGTTATCTTCGGGCCTGTTGGCTCGGTATGGGCCGACGCTCCCCCGCCGGTTACGTGTATCACCCAGACCGATACCTTTATACTTCACGGCCACGGTCCCAGCTACGGCTATCCCGACGCGGCAGTCGTCAAGTCGTACAGTTGGGTCGGCTCCGACGCCCTGTTCCGGTTCGACCTGACTGACATCGAATCTATCCAGGCGGCCGAGCATAGGATCGTCTCGGCGGTCTTCAACACCTACACCGGTCAGTGCACCGGCGTGATGTGCCACCCTATGGCGCCCGAAGGCACGACGCAGCAGGCACAGGTCCTTGCGCTGCGGACGTGGGACCCGCAGGTCCATCCTCACGGACTTACTTATTGGACTGAGGCCCCGCGCGGGGCTTACGCAGACGGCTACATCGACGGGACTGTAGAGAGTCAGTCCGGTTTGCCGAACATCTACGACCCCGGCGACGTCGGCGGAGTCGATCCCTATTATTATCAGGCCAACGGCCTGAATCCAGGCGACCCGCAAGCAGTGATGATCCACAATGGCGGACCTGGCGTGCCGGTGAACTGGGGCGGCGACCCCGCCGACCTCAATCCCAACGGTTGGGCCAAGGTGGAACTGAAGGAATTCGCCAGGCGATGGGTCCTGCCGGAAGAGCGCGACGACCACATTGCCAACAACGGCATCCGCATACACGATCTGGGGGGATGGTCCGGCAGCCCCGACCCGGAATACCCCGATGATTACGAGTGGGGCTGGTGTTTTTGCAGTAAGGACTACATAACCGGCACGCCGGGCATGTACGATCCCAACTTTCACCTTCTTCCGGCAGGTGATTATCTTCCACACCTTGAAGTAATCATTGCGGCCAACGGTGACACCGACGCCGACGGCGACGTGGATATGGATGACTTCAACGCCATGAGCGTGAACTGGACGGGCAATTCGCCCGGTTCGGGCAGGATTTGGCCGGAAGGCGATTTCGACGGCGACGGCGACGTGGACATGAACGACTTCAATGCCCTCAGCGTCAACTGGACCGGCTCAGGCAGCGGCGAGCAGTGTCCGGGGACCGTTCCGGAACCGATGACGTTGATTTTCCTGGGCGCCGGCGGTCTGGTCGTGCTGAGGCGGCGCATCGCCCGGACAGTACAAGTGAGGAACTCTCAAGAGGAATTGCGGTAATACGAAACCCCGGAGAATAAGGAGAATATCATGAACACGATGCGAAGGATTCTGGTTGTACCGGCTGTCGTCGCCCTGCTGGCTTCGTCCGCCGCGGCGAGCGTGATTACCTGGGACGTGGACATCGCCGACAACGGCGACGGCTCCAGTCGGTACCTGATTAAGGCAATGACCGACGACATGGCGATACTAAGCTTTAGCGGTGCGTTCCACTGCACCGGGCAGATCGCGCAGATACAGGGCGACCCCGACATGTCTGCGCCCTGCGAGTGGCAGCAGATAGACAAGTTCGCCGACGCTGTATTTGCGGATTTGAACCCCTCCTGCCCCTACGACAAGAACAACGACAGCTACCTGTGGCAGCACTGGGATTTCGTTCCGGCTCCGTGGACGGAAACTGTCAACTCCTATGGCGGTGACGCAGGACACGTCCCTCCGCCCGATCCGGACGCCGGTAAAGGTGTCTTTTTGGAGATGGTTCAACTCGTCGCCCCGACGGGACTGGATTTCCAAACGGCCATTGACGAGGGCGATTTCGGATACCGGGGCGTTCTGTATCTTTGGGACGGCGTTTCCGGTCATGAAGCGGTTGAAACCGACGCGCCGTTTGGCATCCCCGAGCCGGCGACGATGTCTCTGCTGGTAATCGGCGGTGCGGCGGTGCTGCGGCGGCGACGCCGAAAGGCGTGACAGTTTGTGAGTTTATAGGTTGCTTCTCGGCAGCCGGCCGTTATGGGGAAAGCGGCCGGCTGCTGCGAGCACGGCGTCAACAAGCGAGCCGGAGGGAAGGCCGAAACGAGACTCCGGCATCCTGCGACGCCGCTTGAAAAGACTGGAGGGAGGAAGTTGATATGAGACGACTGCTCGGCAACCAACCCGGTCGGTGGAAAGCGGCCTTTACCCTGGTCGAACTGCTCGTGGTTGTCTCGATCATCGCCATGCTGGCAGGGATACTCATGCCCAGCCTCTACCGCGCCAAAGAACAAGCATATTGTACGAAGGACCTGACGAACCTGAGGCTGGTGCAGATGGCCTGGATGTTTTACACGGATGATCATAATGGCAGGACGTTCACTTTCCAGCTCGGCCATCATCCCCAGCAGTGGTCTTACCTGCTGCATCGGTACACCGACAATCGCTGGGAGCCTTTTCTGCCTTTTCTGGGAGGAGATCCGCTCGGTATGCGCGACGTCCCGCAAAAGGTCGTGGAAGATTTCATGAAGACAGGCAACTTCGACGCTCAATACATGACAGGCGTGTTCGGAAGGGCGGTCTTTCCAGCATACGGATATAACGAACAGGGCTGGACGCCATTGTATGACGGAGGCGGGGCAAAACCGGGAAAAGGCCTCAACGTCAACAAAACTTTCAGACCTGCACAGGTGCTGGTTTTCGGCACGACGGTCGGAATGTCCACCGGCTCGTTCGAGGACTACGGCTGGTACAGGCTGACGCCTTATCGGCAACTGACTTATCCCGATCCCGGCTCGATCCTTTGGTCGGGAGCGCCCCCGCTGACACAGAACAGCTACGGCGGCCTGTCGCCGCGGTGGATGGGCAAAGCCAATATAAGTTTCGCCGACGGACATTGCGTAACGGTTGATCCGGCTTCGCTGACGGACGTCCGCGTCTGGGACCCGCAGCGCAAGTAAGAAAACACGAGGCAGTCCGACGAGTTCAGGGCAAATCAATCAATGATCGAAATCAAGGGTAAATTACGCTGGGCGATGACTATCTCGGTTTTTGCAATAATCCTTGTGCTCTCAGGCTGGCTGATATTGCGTTCCACTGCGCCGGGCGTCTCGCCGGTCAAAGGCAACCCGAGCGTGCCGGCCCGGCCAGCCGAAAGAGTCAGGTTGGAAAAGGCGTTCAACAAACTCCTGCAGGAGAAAAACAGCACAAAGACCGGCACTACACCTTCGACGAGAAACAACAAGAAACAATAATCGCCGGGGGTCCGTCACATGAGTGACATCTCCGGACAACCAGAAAGAGAAAGGAAGCAAACATGAAAAATCGCATCTTGGGAATCATTTCAGCGGCGGCGCTGGCTACCGTGTTCGGTATCTGCTGCCTCGCCGCGCCGCAGAAAAATCTCCCCTCCAGCAAGGTCAATTACTGGAAAGCAGAAGCCTTTGTCCAGCCCCACATAGACGTTGCCAAAAGCGAAGACGGTACGATAAGGGCGAGGGTGGACGGGAAGTGGCAGACCTTCAAGACAAGGCAACTGCCCGACGGCTTCATCAAGTGGAAAAGGACCGCCGCCCTCAAGAGCCTCGAAGCCATGGGAAAAAGGAAAAGGATGAGCATCGCCGGTTCGGCCCACCACTTCGGGGCCATCGCCACCTGCGGCGGGTACAGAGACGACGCCGACTTCAGCATAAACAACGCATTCAAGGGCATAGGATTCCTGCCCAAAAAAGACAAAATCAAGGAAGCAATCAAGAAACTCCGCTCCACCCGGAAGGTCTCATTCAAGGAGAAAATCAACGTACTCAAAGGGTTACGCCAGGCCGAAGGCTTCATCGACAGAACAAAACTCTGCTCGCTGGAACTCTACACGACGAAAAAACGCCAGACACACACCTTCCTGAACATCATAGCCGATCCTTCCGTCTCGGTAGTCTTCCTGGACATTCCAAGTTACGAGGTGCGGGCGATATGCCAACTGGTGCACCCGGCCGACAAGACGGCATCAGAATACCACCGGGACATCCTCACGTACGTCAATCTCCTGCACGATTACTTCCACGGCAAGTCGCCGCGAGACTCGATCGTTATGATCTTTCACGTCAACCAGGTTTTCGATAATTCGCCGCGGTCAAAGGGAGCAAGGGTTACGCCATAATGGGTTTGAAGGGTTTTAAGTGTCTTGTGTTCGTGCTGGGCGTATTCGGCGGCACGTATATGACTATGGTGATGGTCTATCGGCTGGGGACTGCGCCGATAGTTGTCATGGCGGCGGTAATGCTCGCCCTGGCCATTGCACTGCTGTTCGGCTCGCTGTCTGCGGCGGCAACGGTGAAAAGCATCTACTGCGGCATATTTTCCGGCCTGCTGCTCTGGGGCGTCCTTGGCGAGGCCTGCGAGAAACTGGGCGCCGCCCAGATGGCACAGCGGCAGATGCTGCCACTGCTCGGCGGGTTCACATTCCTGGTAGTCCTCCTGGCGGTCAAAAAATACTTGCCGGCGGGCCTGTTGTTCTGCCTGGGCCACTTCAACGCCATCTGGCTACTTCACTTTGTGATGATAAACCAGGTTACATTTTTCGGCGTGGCACATTGGACAAGTTATCTGGCCTGTGGTGTTTTCGCTTTACTGGCGGTCTTTTCCGGCCGGCAAATGGCGAGGGCAAGGACAGACGCCGTGAACATGGCTTATTCGCTGAGCCTGCTGTTGACAGGCTGGACAGTACTGGAATACGTCTGGGCGTGGAGGTTGCTGCCCGGGCCATGGAAACTGGCGGAGTGAATAAAACCGTAACCGAATATAAGGTACACGAAGATAAACGAAAGGAGATTCAAAAATGGCCAAGGTAGGCTTGTTTTACGGAAGCACAACAGGAAACACAAAGAGCGTCGCCGAGATGATCCAGAAACAACTCGGTCAGGACAACGTTGACTTATACGATGTCGCGGCGGCCGGCCCGGGCGACCTCGACGGATACGACAGCCTTATTCTCGGCGTCTCCACCTGGGGTCTGGGAGACCTTCAGGACGACTGGGACGTGTTCGCCTCGAATTTGAAGAATCTGGGCGGCAGGAAGGTGGCCCTGTTCGCGCTCGGCGACCAGCAGGCATATCCCGACACCTTCGTCAACGCCATGGGCACTCTGTACGAAAAGGCCACCGAAGCCGGGGCCGACGTAGTAGGTTCCTGGCCGACAGATGGGTATGACTTCATCGCTTCGGCGGCCGTTGTTGACGGCAAGTTCGTCGGCCTGGCCCTGGACGAGGACGGGCAGTCGGACATGACGGCGGACCGCGTGAAGGCGTGGACCGATCAGATCAGGGGTGAATTGGGTTTTTAGGCTGCGCTGATATGCCGGGCGATGCGCCACGGCAACACCGAATAGGAGGTCGAATATGATACAGGAACTAAAAGAACCTCATACGTTCAACACGGCGGCCATGGCGGTGTTCTGCCATCACGTCTATGAATACCGCAAGGGTCTGCGAAATCTCATCCTTCATACCTGCCGGCGTGTGTGCGCCGAGCAAATCATCGAAAAACTACGCCGGGAGAAGATTTCCTATCTCATCTTCCCGGTCGGCACAGAGAAGATGAACGTATTTTTCGGTGATCCGTCCTGTATCGAAATCATTCGGAGCATCGGGAAGGTTGACCTGTCCGCCTACAGTGATGAAGAGGATTTCATCCTCGGCGTCATGCTCGGGTACTGTCCCATCAAGCAGTGCAGGCGATACCTGCAACGCAAGAGTTCCGCCGGCAGAGATACTCAAAGCGATCATCGCCCGCAGGAGGTCCGGGCGGTCTCGTGAACCTCGAAAGAACAACCGGGACCGGCCGACCCCGGAAACCCGTCAGTACTCCGTCCGGACTAAATTGCGGGGTGCCATGCCCTCACCCGTCTTCGGAGGTGGGCATGTTCACGCCTTTCGTTGCGATTAAGGCAAGAACATGGCGCCCTACATTTTTTCCTGGACAGAATACCAGGATCATCCCGAATGCGAATAAGGTCGCCGGGGATCTGTCCGCCGGTCCGTTCGCCCCGCGTGCACCACAGCAATTCCGCCTGTGCCGGGGGTGCTACTGGCCGGCCGAGATGGCGTTGACTGGGCACTCTGCCTCGCACACGCCGCAATCCGTGCATTTCTCGGGGTCGATGATGAATTTGTCGTCGCCCTCGGTGATTGCATCGACGGGGCAGACCGGCACACAAGCGCCGCACTTCGTACATTCGTCGGAAATCGCGTATGCCATTTCATTACTCCTTATCCTGTACAGACACGGCCTATATAATAACATCGACAACTCTCTATTCATTATTGGCAAATGAATCCTTTCATGTCCACCCAATACTCACGAACGGGACGAAAAGGTATGAAGACCAAATCTAAACAACGGTTGCGCGACGGCGCTCAATCGCGGGCGGACAACGCTCCGGTGGGCAAGGATCACAAGGACGCGGCGCAAAAGGACGCCGTTACCCGGGAAGCATGGAATATCTTCGAGGCCTTCCTCAAGAACAACGGCGACCGTCTCACCGTGGCCAGGCGGATTGTCCTGCGTCAGGTATTCGAGCGACACGATCACTTTCGGGCGGACGAGTTGGCGGCGGACCTTGTCGGAGGCGCAGACCGCGTCAGCCGGGGCACGGTGTACCGAACACTGGCCTTAATGGTTCAGGCCGGACTTGTCCGGGAATTGCGCGATTCGGACGTTCACGTTCACTACGAACACGTTTTCGGACACGAACATCACGAGCACCTCATCTGCAACGAATGCAGGCGGTTCATCGAATTCCGGGATCAGGACGTCGAGGTGCGGCTGATGGACATATGTCGCAAAAAGGGGTTCCGCCCAACCAGTCACAGGGTCGTCGTATTCGGAACATGCAGGGAATGTCAGGCAAACGAAAAGAACCAGCCTTGACAGCAGGTATTGAAAGGAAAACATAATGAGAACGTTTCACAAACGGTCGTTGATTGCTTTGATCCTTGTGGCGGGAATCGCTCTTGCTACCGTCGGCTGCGGCGAAAACAACTCGCCGACTGTTGCTAATCCAATAACAACGGTGCCGTCCGACGGCGCAAAGGTCGGGTTGCTGGTTATCGCGCACGGCGCGCCGATGCCGGTGTGGAACAAGCCCGTCCTTACGCTGGAAAAGCAGGTGATCAAGGCATTGGGCGCCGACAGCCCGTTCAAAAAGGTCAAGGTCGTCCTGATGGAATTTGTCAGACCATCGGTCGCCGACGGCGTCGCCGAGATGGAAAAGGCCGGCTGCGATCGGATCGTGGCCGTGCCGCTGCTGATCGCCCCGTCGAGCCACTCGCACTGGGACATCCCTGCCCTGCTGGGCATCTACAGCGACGAGAAGATGAAGGCTGAACTCGCCGCCGAAGGCGCAACCGTCGTCAAAAGCAGACTGCCGATAACCGTTACGCCTACGCTCGACAGCGGCGACCTGCTGGTCGAGACGATGCTGGCGCGGGTCAAGGAAATCTCGAAGGATCCCGCAAACGAGGCCCTCGTCGTTCTGTCCCACGGCGATGACGGTCTGAAACCTTACTGGGACGCACTGATGAAGCGGATTACGTATCACATCTGCGGCAAGACGGGCATTACGTATGCCGACTGGGCGTACGTTCACGTCGGGCAGGGCTATCGTGCCCACGGCGTACCGGCCATTATGACCGCAGCCGAGAACCGAAAGCGAGTGCTGCTGGTGGGCTGCTACGTTTCGATGGGAGCGACGGGGATGCACAAGCGGTTTATGAGCCGCCCGACGCGAATCCACGGAATGGCGCTGCCGAACCCCCTCAAAGACAAGGACATCGTCACAGCCAAACACGGCCTGCTGCCCAGCCCCGCCGTGGCAAAGTGGATAGCAAAGACCGCTAAAGCGGCACTGGAGGATTGAATTCGAGCTCCACGCCGCCGAATTGAGTAAGGCGTCCCCGGAACTCAAAGGTATTAGGATAATCGTCGGGTTTCAGCATGACGTGGTTCTACGACATAAATTCTGTGTTTCAGGCATTGATTGCGACGTTCGGCACGTGGATTGTTACGGCGATGGGCGCGTCGGTGGTGCTCTTCACGAAGAAGGTTTCACAGAGGTATCTTGACGCTTCACTGGGTATGGCCGCCGGTGTGATGATCGCCGCGAGTTTCTGGAGCCTGCTTGCCCCCTCGATCGACCTGGCTGAAAAATCGTACGGCGAGGCGCTGAAATGGATGCCGCCGCTGGTGGGCTTTCTGCTCGGTGCGGCGTCGCTGCGGATAATCGACAGGATACTGCCCCATCTGCATCCCGACCTGGCCGTGGCAGAGGGACCAAAAACCTCCCTGCATCGCAGCACGCTGCTGGTGCTGGCGATCACTATACACAACTTTCCCGAAGGCCTGGCTGTCGGCGTGGCGTTCGGGGCAGCCGCTCATTTGACCGGTGCTGAACAGGCAGCCCAGATAGGCTCGGCCATCGCCCTGACCATCGGCATCGGTCTTCAGAATTTCCCCGAAGGCACGGCCGTGGCGCTGCCTTTGCGCCGTGAAGGGATGAGCCGGGCCAAGGCGCTGTGGTATGGGCAACTCTCGGCAGTGGTCGAGCCGATTGGCGGTATCCTTGGGGCCGGTGCGGTGCTGCTGATGAGTTCGATCCTGCCTTACGCACTGGCCTTCGCCGCCGGAGCGATGATCTTCGTCGTAGTCGAAGAACTCATCCCCGAGGCACAGCGAAAAGGCAACGTGGACCTGGCTACGATGGGCGCGATTGTCGGTTTTGCGATTATGATGACGTTGGATGTAGCCTTGAGATAATCGCAGACTACTACTCTTACTCTTACTGTTTTAGCCTGCGTGCCGGGAGTGCGTCGCGTCGTTTTTTGTGGCTGTGAGGTATCGCTCGATACCGGCAGCATCGCCGAGATGGAACAGGCCGGCTGCGACCGCATTGTGGCGGCGCCGCTGCTGATCGCACCGTCGAGGCAATCGGCAATGGAGAGGTGTTGACTCCGGTCCGACAGTGTGATAATTCGGGGGCCGAAGGAGTCGATTGCATGGCGATGACAACCGGGCAACTGGCGGCGCGGGTGAAGGAAACTGCGTATCTCGAGGGCGACTTTATCCTTCGCAGCGGCAGGCGGAGCAGGTTTTATCTGGATAAATATCTCTTCGAGACGGACCCGGAAATCCTGGTCGAGATGGGTCGGCGGATGAGCGCCTTTGCCGACGACGCCGATGTCATCGCCGGAGCGGAACTTGGGGCCGTCGCGCTGGCGGCGGCGACTTCGCTGGCGTGCGGAAAACCGTTCGCAATCGTCCGCAAGGCACAGAAGGACTACGCCACCGGCAAACTTATCGAGGGTGCGCCCGTTGCGGGTAAAAAGGTCCTGCTGGTCGAGGACATCGGCACCACGGCCGGAGCCGCACTGGCGGCGGCAAAGACGCTCACCGACGCCGACGCGGAGATAACCCGCATGGTCTTCGCAATCGACCGCATGGAAGGCGCCCGCGAGAACGTCGAGGCCGCCGGGTATGAATTCAAGTCCATTCTCACAATCGAGGATCTTGGAATCGGCAATTAACAGCCGGGCATCGCAACAGCGAGGGAATACAGTACTTCGGCGCCCATATTTCAGATGAGTTTTTTCATGTATTCGGCGTATGCCGGCAGGGCTTCTTCCGGTTCGGCGATTTCAGGATGCCACTTCTTTTCCCATTCCAGCGTCAGGTATCCGTCGTATCCGCCGTCTTTGAGCAGCGCGACCATCTCTTCCAGCGGCACGTCGCCTTCGCCGCCGAGGCAGTATTCGTAATCGTCTTCGCCTTCGCCTGTAATTCGGGAGTCCTTCACGTGGGTCGCGACGGTCAGTTGCCCGATGTTGTCGTAGGTCTGTCCGGGCGATTCGCCGCCCAGCCGGTAGGGATGGTGCAGGTCCCACAGGACGCCGACGTTGGGCAGTTCGACTTTTTTCATCGCGTCGGCGATCATTGACGAGCAGACCCAGTCGTCGTGCGTCTCGACGGCCAGCATTACGTCTTCTCCGGCGACCCCGGCCATTTCCCGCAGCGTTGCGGCGGCGGTTTCGAGAGCCTGTTCGACCGGCGTTCCTTTCAGCGCACCGCCGAAGATACGGATCGTCGGCGCGCCGAACTCGCGGCAGAGGTGGGCGTACTGGGCGACCTCCGCTACGTCCTTTTCGCGTTCGGACGGGTCGGGGTGAAACATCCTCGCGCTGCTGCAAAAGGCCGATACCTCCAGCCCGACGTCCGATATCCGCCGGACAGTCTCCGCCGCACCGGTCGAAAACGCCGGCAGATGCCATACCTCCATCTCATCGCCCAGGCCGCGGAAGTCAACCGCGTCGTATCCATACTGCTTGAAACGCTCCAGAATCATCTCCAGCGACCAGTTCGGACAACATAATGTCGTGCACGAAATCTTCATCATTAACTCCAACTCCTTTGGGCCGTCCGCCGCCGGTGCGAACCGTCGGGCCTCACCCGCAGCAGACTCCCCGGTGTTCCCGAATATTAAATAATCCTTAACGCCTATTGATCCGGGTCTTCCTTCACCGGAGTTACCGTTACATCGACCTGTTCTTCAGTCGAACCTAACACCGGCAGTATTCCCGGACGAACCGAGCCGATCGCCCCGATGAATACCGGAATCAGGCCAATGCAGTGCAGAACCTGACCGGCAATCATAAAATCGCGATCCAGCGCGATGAAAAAGAAATTCCCCAGAAGCATCAGGCCGAATCCGAGAAGGCCGAACCGAAGCATCCCGGGACGCTTCACTTTTTCCCATCGAACCAGCAGGAACAAGTAGAATACCAGAAGGACCACTGCCATGATCGAAGTCGTCAGCATTTTATGTTTCCTTTCCTGTTGGGCGACTGGAATACGAAAAAATTACCTGCCGTCACGTAGCCGGGTTCGATTCCTGATTCGCCGGATGATTTACAATATTATTTTGGTGTAGATAAACCTTTGACTCGCAGAAGTCAATTACTTGTGAAGCGATGAAAGTCATGACAGACTCGACTTCACCGAGCACAGTCGAGGCCCAGCGGCGTCAGGCCGGCGTCTTGATGGTCCGATCGGCAGGCGGGGACCGCGACGCCTTTGGGCGTTTGGCCGAACTGGTCGGACCGATGGTGTATCGATTCTGCCTGGCGCATCTGCCGCAGCGGATGCGCGACGACGCCGCCGACGCACGGCAGGAGTGTTTTCTGCGGGCCTGGCGTGCAAGAAAGCGATTCCGCCCGGACGGCGACGCGGTCGCCTGGCTGATGGGCATAGCGATAAACGTAGTCCGCGAGAAGCGGCGGGATTTGTTTAAGCATAGTCCGGCCATACCGTTGGGCGATTTTGATCCGGCCGGACCGACCCGCGAGAAGCCCGACGAGCGTCTGGATGCCTTATCGACCGCCCTCGACGCCCTTCCCGACCGGCAGCGCGAGGCGGTTACATGTCGGTTCCTTCAAGGCATGAGCGTAGCCGAGACTGCCGGCGCAATGGGATGCGCCGAAGGGACAGTAAAGGCCGCCGTATTCAAGGCCGTCGAGAACCTGCGGCGAATAATGAATCGGATTGAACCATGAGCGAGAAAAACGACGCACAACTCGAATATGACTTGACCGAGGCGCTGGCGGACGGCGACGTGGCTGCGGCCTTGGATGAATTGTCGCGGCGCTACGCCGGAGACGCCGGCGCCGTCGAGCGCATTGAGACGGCGCGGTCTCTGGTGGGCGAATTAGTGAGTCTGGGCAAAGACGTGACTGCCAGGCCGGTTCCGCCTATGAGAAAACTGGAACTGCCGCCGGCGCGTTTCGCCTGGTGGAAATGGGTCGCCCCCGCCGCCGCTGCCGTAGTAGCCGCCGCTGTCGTCCTGGCGGTGCTGCTGAATCCGCCGCCGACCGCCCCTCATATCCCGGAAGTCGTCTCGCCCCCGCAGGTTGATGCGCAGCAGCCGACGCTTCCATGGCGCGTGCCGAGCGTCGCGCCCATAACGCTTCCCGATGAGACCTTCACCGTCCCGAATATCTCGATTCCGTCAACCTCGTCGCCGGACATCGGATGGACTGTTCCGTCCGTAACCTTCGACTTTTCTGATAGGAGAAAAGACAATGACAAGCAAGAGATTGATAGTGGCGCTGAGCGCCGTAACCCTGGCGGTCCTGTCGATCGGCTATGCCGTCGCGCAGGAGAGGAGTTCATCCAACCCTCGCGGGCATGAACGCCGCGCAACCGATTCACAGAAAGTCATGGCCACAGATGCGGCGTTTCCCCGCAAACAGGCGGAGCACATGGACATGATGATCAAACTTATCCAGCGAATGAAGCAGGTCTGCTTCGACCCGGAGACTGTCGGCGTCATGGCCGTCGGGGCGCTGAAGGATGAGGTCCGCCGCAAGGATGAAGATATTATAAAAGACCTGGAGGAACAATTGGCCAAGGTCAAGGCACTGGGCCTGCGAAACGCCATCCGCCTGACGCTCAAGGACCTTTACAAACGCCAGGGTAAAAACGAGAAGGTCCTCGAACAACTCAAGGCCCTCATCGCCGAAAACGACAAGGCGCTCCAGGCGAAGCCGGCAGGCAGTAGCAAGTAGCCTGTAGCCAGTTTTGGGTGGCACGGTCAAGTCGGCTCGTGCTACGTAGCGAAGTGTATCGCTACTTCGCAGAGTAGCAAGACTTGGCCATGTCCGGCGTTACCACGGCCAAACTTCGTTTGACCGTGCCACCTGAAAAAATAGATGGGGCGGTTGCGCCGACACTTCCGAATCCGGGGGATTTTTGGAAACAACTGTTCGACATTCCCTCCCCGTATGGTATCATCCACCCTTTGGCGATGATGGGGTATTTGCTCTTTTGTAAGAGTTCAGCCCAATGCAGAAGAAAAGAGCAAGTCAGGCACACATAGTATTTATCACTCCGTCTGTTTGGAGTGATGAATACTTCACCCGCCCGGGTGGCACCCATCGTGCCGCCCGTTAGGAGCGGAGAAATGAAAAAACAATTCCGACAGACCTGCCTGCAGGCAGGCAGGTGAATTGTTTTTTCATTTTGTGTGCCTGACTTGCTCTTTTCTTGAAGCATTCATTGTAATTGGGTGAATAGTTACGCTTTTTCTACAGGGAGAATCGGCATTATGAAAAGATATTTCGCGCAAGCGTTTGCGGTGGCGCTGATGTGTGTCTGCGGATGCGGGCCGGCCGGGGGCGTTCGGCAGGGCGGGGCGAACACCGGTCTGGCGAGGCTGGACTTCCGCAAGGTCGTCCGCGAGGCAAAGGACAAGGTCTTCCCGGCGGTGGTCTTCATCAAGTGCCTCAAGGAAACCCACGAAAGAGGCAAGAAGATTACCCAGAAGATGGCCGGCAGCGGGGTTCTTATCTCACCGGGCGGCGAGATGCTCACCAACTGGCACGTGGTCGATAAGGCCGTCGAGATCCGCTGCCTGCTGCTGGACGGAAGGGCGATGGATGCGAAACTCGTCGGAAGCGACAAGGACACCGACCTTGCACTGGTGCAACTGACCCTTCCGAAAGGCGCCAAGCCGCTCCCGCACGCCGTGCTCGGCGATTCGACGGCGCTGACGGAGGGCGATTTCGTCATGGCGATGGGCGCGCCGTGGGGACTGAGCCGGTCGGTCTCGATCGGGATCGTCTCCTGCACGCGCCGGTTCCTGCCGAAAAACAGCCAGTACAGCCTCTGGCTTCAGACCGACGCGGCCATCAGTCCCGGCAACTCCGGCGGGCCGCTGATTAACACCGCGGGAAAAATCGTCGGAATCAACACAAGGGGGATAATGTGGGGCGGGGACATGGGCTTCGCCGTCCCGTCCGAAACCATAGGCTACATCCTCCCGCAGCTGCGAAAGCACAAGAAGGTCAACTGGTCCTGGACAGGTCTGCAACTCCAGCCGCTGAGGGATTTCAATCGCAATATCTACTTCGAGGGCGAAAAGGGCGTCATAGTGGCGGAAACCGATCCGGAAAGCCCCGCCCGCCGCGCCGGCATCCTGAAGGACGATCGCATCATGGCCGTTGCGGGCAAACCCGTCAACGCCGTTACCGAAGAGACCCTGCCGCTGGTCCGCAGAAAACTGGGCCTGCTGGAAAAACATAAACCCGTCCGGATCGACCTGCTGCGGAAAGGCAAACCGCTGGCGATAACAATCACGCCACGCGAAAAGGGTAAGGTCGAAGGCGCCGAACTCGACTGCCCGAGATGGGACCTGACGGTCAAGACCATCAATCAGTTCGACAATCCCGACCTGTACTTCCATCGAAAAAAAGGCGTGTTCGTCTATGGCGTCAAGCATCCCGGAAACGCATCCAACGCCAACCTGGAATCACAGGACATCGTCCTGGAAATCGACGGGAAAGAAGTGGTAACACTTGACGACGTCAGGAAAATTCACAAGACCGCTTTGAAAAATATTAAGAAAAAACACCGTATCGTCTTTACGCTCCTAAGGAACGGCCTGATGTGCCAGGTCGTCCTGGACTTCGCGCGAGATTACGAGAAAGAATAGTGGTCAGGGAATAGGGACTTGGGAATAGGGATTGGCGCCACGGCCAGGTCTTGCAACTGTGCGAAGCGGCGACTCTGCTTTGCGTAGCGGCTTCGCAGAGCAAAGTAGTTCGCTACGTAGCACGGGTCGATTTGAGCGGTAACGGGGCGCCAGGGACCAGACAATCGAAGATTGGAGAACGGAAAATGGACAGACGAATTATTGCTTTGATGCTGGCGGCGTTGTTGATGTTGACGACCGGTCCGCTTGCGTCGGCGGATGAAAAAGACGAAAAAGATGAAGCAAAGTTGCCCGAACCCGCCGAACAGGTTGC
>DAOVFI010000234.1 GCA_030673005.1 Planctomycetales bacterium | reverse complement strand
ACCGGCACGACCTTCTCGGCGTGCGCACCGCACCCCGCCGCCAGCGGAGCGCTGACCACAAGCGTGGTTCTGCCCTTCGCGTCCACCAGCAGACTCGCCCGGTTCTTCACCCCCGGAAACAGGATCGAAAAGCCGCTGAAGTAGCAGATGCCTTTGACGTCCTCCAGGAGCACGTACTTCAGATTCTTCTTCCGCATCGCCACCGCGAGCGTTTCGGTTCGTTGTCTATGGATTGTCTTATTCATACCCTTGGTACTCCCGCCTCGATTTGCCTCGGACTGTTCCCGTATGCTTCAGCCCGTTTTATCCCACCGTCAAGTAATCACCGCGCCGGCGTGTATGAGACACGGAAGCCGCGTTAGCGGCAACTGATAGTAGCCACCGGGCGCAAGCCCGTGGTGATGCGCCACAATCACAATTGGAGTCCCATCGGGACGATTGAAGCCTTCAATCGCCCCAAGAGGCTATGACCGGTATTTCTGTATCCATAATCTTCGCCGCCGGTTGTCCTGCCCGAATGAACCGGCTCATCGTCTCGAAATATGGGGTTACATGGCTGAAGAATTTCCGGTATCCGGCGCAGAGGTAGTTCAGACCGCCCTCGCCGTCGGGCGTTTTCAGGAACCTGCGTTTTGGGCATTCGCCCCGGCAGGCCGGCAGCACCGGACAGTTCCGGCAGTACTTCGGCAGGGCCTTCTGCTTGGCCTGGCCGAACTCTCGCTGAGCGTCCGACTGCATTATCTCCTGCAGGTCGTCGGTCAGGATGTTCCCGATCCGATTTCGCGGATAGACGTAGTGGTCGCAGGCATATATGTCGCCGTTGTGCTCGATTATCGGCGCCAGGCCGCACTGCGGCATGAACTGGCACACGAACGCCGGCCGGCCCATGTACGCCGCCAGCGCCCACTCGAAATTCATCACGGCGAACGAGCCGACGTCGTGGCGGACCCATTCGTCGAAGATGCGAATCAGGAAGTCGCCGTAGGCCTCCGGCTGGACGCTCCAGGGCGTCATCCGCACCGTCCGGACGGACTCGCCGGATCGGATGCCGACTGCCAGTTGCAGACCCAATTCCTCTGCTGCATCGTCCGGCAGGCGCTCAACGATGCCTAGAAACTGGACGAACTTCACGCCGGCGTCTTTGAAGAACTCGTACACCTCCAGGGGCCGGTCGGCGCCGGCCGGTGTTACACTGGCGAGCACGTTAAACTCTACCCTGTGGCGCTTGAGGGTCTCCAGGCCGCGCATAACGGCGTCGAAGGAGCCTTCTCCGCGGGCGTCGAGCCGATGGGTATTGTGCACTTCCCGCGGGCCGTCGAGGCTCAGGCCGACGAGGAAACTGTGCTTGTGCAGGAACCGTCCCCACTCGTCGTCCAGCAGCGTACCGTTGGTCTGAATGGAGTTGGTGATCCGCTTGCCGCGGGCGTATTGCCGCTGAAGGCGAATCGCCTTGTCGAAAAACTCCAGCCCCATCAGCGTCGGCTCGCCGCCCTGCCAGTGGAACGCCACCTCGTCCGACGGCTGGGAGGCGATGTACTTGCGGACGTAGGCATCAAGGACCTCGTCCGACATTCGGCGGCTCTGGCCGTCGGGGAACATCGCCTCCTTTTCGAGATAGAAGCAGTACGCGCATCGCAGGTTGCACGCCGGACCGGCGGGCTTGGCCATCAGGCAGAAGCACACCGGCAACCGGCCGGTCCGCTTTGACGCCTGAAACGCCTCTGCCCGGGCCTGACGCCGCAACTTCTTTCTGTCCTTTGTCGTCCTTACTTCGCCACCTTCCATCCGCTGTATTGGAGTTCGAAGTAGAGTTTGTCCAACGGCAGGGCGAGGATTTTCTCTAACTTGAACAGTTTTCCGTTAATCGGCAGTCTTACGCGGATAGGCTTGGCGCCGGCGGCGCGGGCCTGTGCCACAGCGCGCTGGTCGAACTGCTGCTGCATCCGGGCGACCTGCTGAGGGGCATCGACGCGGACAACGGCCGGTCCCGGTCCCGACGAGAGCGTCGTGAACTCCTTGACGAGATGCATCGGTCCGGTAAAACCGCTCCTGGCGGTCCCGAACAGCCCGGCGGTAACGCCGTATTTGCCTTCGGGCGGAAGGTAATAACTGTACATCACGTGCATCGTCGGCGCGTCCAGCGTCGGGAGGGTTACTTTCAGTGCGCCCTTTGCCGGAGCGACCTTGGCGGGCGTCTCGACATAGACGATCTCGACGGGGAATGCCGCCAGTTCGCGCGCGCCGCGGGCGCTGCGGATCAGCGGGATCAGCACGTTTCCGGCGTTGTCTTTGGCGGGAGTGGCGGTGTTGCCGCTGACTGAAACCGACCATATCTCCGCCCCTTCCGGCATCTTGGCCCGCAGGAACTGCTTGCGATTGTTGCGGACGGAATAGATGACCCTGGTCATCCGCCGCCCGTCGGGCAGCTGCATCGCCGTCAGCAGGCCGCGATCGACGATGGTTACCAGCACGGACACCTCATCGTGCTTTTTTATCGCCAGCGGGATGCTGAATTTTTCGCCGATGTAGCGGAACGCCAGCAGGATGGGCTGTTTGGTCATTGCGACGATGTCGCCGGGCAGTCGTCGCGTGTCGATAGTCGTCGCGCCGCTTACCTTATCGGCCGATAGTTCGACGTTGGCGATAGCGATGACGCCGATGTATCCGCGTTCGCGCTGGACGCCGGTTGCTCGGACGACCGGGGCGACGACTTTACCGACAGCCGTCTGCTCGAAGGTGATGTACAGGCCGTAAGCGCCGATGGCGTCCTTTCTCAATTGCACCTGCAACTCGCCGCCCTTGACGCGCCAGTCGGAGACATTCGGGCCGTTGACCGTCAGGACGTTCACGCCGGCCGGGACCGTCAGTTTCAGTTCGCGGACGGGCGTGTGGAGGATGTTGTAGGTAACCATCTCCTGGCACAGCAGCATGCCTTCGGCCACACCCACGAGCGTGCGTGTCTCGGCGTAGAGTTTCGGCGGGACGGCCTCGACCTTCGGCAGCGCACGCTCCCACGAAATCTGCACGGCAAAACCGCTCGGCAGCGCCGCAGCCACCTTGGTCTTGCCTGCCGCCTTCGTGGTCAATACCGACTGGGCGCGGGCGACTTTCACATCGACGTCCTCGCGGTCTATCGTCAGGTCAAGCACGCTCGAACCGGTGTGTCCGCGAGCGAAACCCAACTGGTTAATCCCGCCGGACTTGGTAACATCGACGGCGAAGCGGACAGTTACCTCGATCGGTCCGGTCTTCTGCGTCAGCAGTTCGGACCTGCTTGCGGTGGTGTTGAGATAGACCCCGTCCGCCGGTTTGAATTCGCACTTTATCACCGCCACGCCGGCCGGCAGGACGGGTATGCGCTTCCAGCCCTTCTTGCGCAGGATGTTGACGTTCAGTTTCAGCGTGAACTGGGCCGACTTCTCGCCTATCTCGCCGGCGTACTCGCTGGATGTGATGATATAATCCGTCGGCGGTGGCGGCGATTTGTCTTCCTTGCCCTTGCGCTCGATGGACCACTTCATCAACTCCTTGAACTCGCGCCACGGAAGATCGACCGTCGTGCCCGGCTTGATGCCCTTGACCTCGACGTTCAGCAGGCTCTGGATGTCCTTCCACGGAACAGTTACGACCTGCGAACCCTTCCTGGACGGGTCGTATCCGGTGATCTTGACGAACTCGTCCCAACTGAGGATCACCTTGCCGCGGTCCTTGCCGAGTTCGACTTTCCCGGCGGCGCCCTGCGCCCTGGCCGTTGCAGTCAGGACAAACATGACCACAAGACCCGCCGTTACAACTGTCATTGCTCGTTTCATTTGCTCTCTCCTTTCCAGACGTACTCGGCCTCTATGACCAGTCGGTCTGTCGGCCTTACCAACACCTTTTCGAATTTTACCAGTTGCCCCACGCGGGGCACTTCGATGTTTTGGGGAACTTCGGCGAACCGGATGGGTGCAGCCCTTTCGGTCCAGAATTGCATTTGTCCGGCCCGCATGGCTGTAAGGTATCCGCCGTTGTCGATGAGGACGTATTTTTCGTGCGCCAGGTTAATCGGGTTATCGGCGATGTCGAACTTGTTGCCGCGGTCGCCAGCGAAAGAGGCGTTGGCGATCATGTCGTTTGACAGCAGCGCGTCGGTGCCGACGATGGTCTCCTGGCGGCGCTCGTTGGCGGGAGCGACCGGGCCGCTGCGCGCTGCGCGGGCGTCTATTTCCGTCAGCGTGCGGAACTGCGCCTCGTCGATTACGGCGTATGTAACGTCGTTATTGCCCTTGATGAACTTCGCGCCGACGGCGCGGGCGGCGGACGAATCGGTATTCAGATTAATGCTGGCGACCTGCACCTTCTGTCCGAGGTTGGAGCGGAGTTTATTCGCAATGTCGGCTCGCATCCGCTGTCCGCCGAGCAGGAGCGTATCGCCGTGAAACCCGCCGCCGGCCGGCTGGGAGGTGGTCTTGTACCTCTCGGTCATTTCGTCCTGCCAGGCGTAGTTGCGACTGATAAACACGTCCAGTGTTCCCGGTATATCCACATCCTGTGTTACCTGTATAT
>DAOVFI010000381.1 GCA_030673005.1 Planctomycetales bacterium | reverse complement strand
TGTGCCCGCTCCCGCCGCCCAGGATGCCTCCCATACCGCCGCCACGACCCTTCTGAAGCAATACCACAACTATCAGAAGGACGCAGATAATCACAAAAACGATCGCTAATAAAGAAAGAAACATATTTATCCTCTTAGTCCATGGATTACACAGATTTACAATGATCCACAATCATTTCATGAATTACACATGTACAGGTTACACGAATTTCACGAATAATCCACGAATTAGATGAGTTTTTAATAAATCCGCAATCCGCAATTAATTAATTCCCGCCTGTATTATTGCTTTGAAGTCGTCGGGCTTGAGGCTTGCCCCGCCGACGAGTGCCCCGTCGATGTCGCCTTGCGCCAGTAGTTCGGCTGCGTTTTCAGGTTTGACTGAACCACCGTACTGGATTCGCACGTTCCGAGCCAGGGTCTCGTCATACAGCTCACCCAGCAGGCGGCGGATCATCGCGTGCACCTCCTGGGCCTGATCCGGCGTGGCGGTTTCACCCGTCCCGATGGCCCAGACCGGCTCGTAGGCTAATGTTACACCGATTACGTCGGCTGCCGATACGCCTTCCAGACCCAGACGGATCTGACGCGATACCACGTCCATCGTCTCGTCGGCCTGACGCTCGGTGAGCAACTCGCCCACGCAAAGGATGGGCGAAAGCCCGTCGCCGATGCACTTGAGAACCTTGCGGTTGATTATCTCATCTGTCTCGCCGATGACATGCCGGCGCTCGCTGTGTCCGCAGATAGCGTAAGTGCAACCAACGTCCTTCAGCATGACAGTGGAGACCTCGCCGGTATATGCGCCGTTGTCTTCGTAGAAGACGTCCTGAGCGCCCATTGCGATTTTAGAACCGGCCAGGGCGCCCGCAACGCCGGACAGGCAGAGAAAAGGCGGGCAGACCGCCATATCGACCGCCTCGACCGCCCCGACCTTCTCAACCAACGCCTCAGCCAGTCCGACCGATTCGTCCAACAACGTAGTCATCTTCCAGTTACCGGCAATAAATAGTTTTCTTTCCATTCCTGTATCCTTAATAAGGAGGGAGATAGTCCATGAATACTACTCTGCGAAGTAATTCGCTACGTAGCACGAGTTACACGAATTATTTTATAAAATCCGCAATCCACAATCCACAATCCGCAATCGTTACACCGTTTCGGTGGCTTTTGGAAAACTGCCCAGAACGTGCATTTCCAGGCAATGCTCGCGGGCTTCCTCGACGGCCTCTTTCACGTGCGAATCCTCAATGTGTCCTTCGCAGTCGATGAAGAAGTAGTATTCCCAGTTTCGCCGTTTGCTGGGGCGGGTATCTATGTTTGTCATGTTCACGCCGTGGCTGCTCAGTACGTTGAGCACATCGACCAGTGCTCCTGCCTTGTGTGCGGTGGTGAACATCAGTGCGGTTTTGTCGTTTCCGGTCGGCCTGGGTTGTCCGGTTCCGATGACAAGGAACCGTGTCATGTTGGCGGCATGGTCTTCGATATTTGCGAACACGATTTTCAGCCCGTACAGTTCCGCCGCCAGTGTCGAACCGATCGCCGCCAGCCCGTGCTGCTTAGAGGCCATATCAGCGGCCCTGGACGAGGACGGCGCCGGGATAAGGTCCACCTTCCGGAACGACCGGCTCAGCCAGTTGCGGCACTGCGCGAAAACCTCCGGCTTGGAGGTGATCGCAGTGATTTCATCCGGGCCGCAGTTTGCCAGCAGGTTGTGATGCACCTCCACCAGCACTTCGGCGACGACTCCGGAGCCGCTGGCGGTAAATGAATCCATCGTATCGATAACGCCGCCGCCGACGCTGTTTTCGATAGGCACAAGGCCCAGGTCGATATGCCCGCGATCGACTTCTTCGAATACCGCGCGGATGTCCGTCAGCGGCAAATACTCGATTGAGGCGCCGAATTTACGCATCGCCGCCATGTGCGAGAAACTTCCTTCAGGTCCGAGGTATCCCACGCGCAGGGGCTTTTCCAGCGCGAACGACCCGCTCATCATCTCGCGATAGATCGCCCGGAGCGTCCGTTGCGGCAGCGGTCCGGTATTCATTTTCGACACACGGTCCAGGACAGCCTTTTCCCGGTCCGGCGCGTAAATCTGGGCGCCGCTGACCTGCTTGGCGCGTCCGACCTCGACGACGACCTCGGCCCGGGCGTTCAGCAACTCGACAATCCGGCGGTCGAGCTCGTCGATCCGAAGCCGCAAAGGCTCCAAATCGGGTTTTTCGGCGTTATTATCTTTCGTGTTTGACATCAATCGCTGCTCCTGTTTACAGGAACAGGCGGCAACGGTCAAGATGTTTTGATGCTATCGGCGGGAAAGGGGTTCATCCCGTTTGAGTAGGTGGAATTTCCTCAGGCATTTCCAAGTTTAGCCCGGATATTTCACCACAGAGGTCACAGAGATCACAGAGATATTTATTTAAAAAGAACTTATGAGCGATTTCGGCGATTTGATAAAATGACGCTCTGTTTTTTCGGATCATGGGAATCGGGGCATAATTGCTTGGATAAGAAGTTGTAATCCGGGAAATGACAATGAGATATATTTTATTAAATCTCTGTGAACTCTGTGCCCTTTGTGGTTTACGAAAATTGCACGTGGTTCCGAAACCAGGAAATGCCTGACGAATTCCTACCTACTCAAACGGAATGCACCCAAAAAAAAGCCCGGCCATCTTCAGGGGACAGATTCGAAACGGTCCACTGGGAATGGCTGGCCTTGTAAATAGATGAACCTGGTCGTCGTCGGGCAAGTCGTAAAAATTGTCATACATCCCAAATCGGACAGTGCAAGACATACGAACTTTTGGTAGTATTTTTACTGTCTTGAGTAAAACAATGATTCGTTCAGTCAATTGGCCTTTTCGGTTCCAGACG
>DAOVFI010000179.1 GCA_030673005.1 Planctomycetales bacterium | reverse complement strand
ATCTTCGGCAACTGGCCTTCCATGAAAACCTGCCCGCCGTAGCCCGGTTCGACCGTCATTACCAATACCATATCAACCCGGTCAATGACAGGTTCAATTGACTCTACCGGCGTCGCGGGTTTGAGCGATACGCCCGCCCCGATGCCGCGATCGTGAAGAAGATTGATTATTTCCATCGGTTTCTCGGTCGTCTCGATGTGAAAGGTAACCGAGTCGGCCCCGGCTTCGGCGAACTTTTCGGCGTAGTAAGCAGGGTCGGTTACCATTATGTGCACGTCGAGAGGATAGTCGGTGAAGGCGCGGACGCTCCTGACGAACCCCGGACCCATCGACAGGTTCGGCACGAAATGCCCGTCCATAATATCGACGTGCAGCACATCGGACCCGGCGGCGATGACGGCGGTAATCTGCTCGCCGACTCGCGTAAAATCACACGCCAGCAGCGACGGAGCGACCAGCGGCCCGTTACCGAGATTTTTCCACGGATTGCCTCGCTTGATAATCATATATCACATTCTACGTTTTCTCAAACGGATTCTCGCCCGGGTATAACGCGCCTTTGGGCAAGGGTGTGCTGATGTCGTCGATGCCCATCAGCCTGACGGCGTCGAACAGTTCTCGACCGCTGCGGGCGAACGCGACGGCGCCGTGGTGGGGGAATCGCCTGCCGATCAGGACGTGCCGATAAAACCGCGCGAAATCGGGAATAGCAAAAACGCCGATACCGCCGAAACTGTGCGGATCGACGTCAAGAATATTGCCTTCGGCGACGTAACTGAGCAGCCGGCCTTCGGCGCTGCCCTGTAGGCGGAAGAACGTTGCAGGACCCGGGCGGAGCCGGCCTTCCAGCGTGCCGCGGGTTATGTCGGGCTTGTCCGAAGGATCCTCCAGCAGGCGGTTCATGATGAGTTGATACTTCATCGAAAAATCTTTCATGCAGGCGCTCGGGGTGTTGCCGCAATGGAAGCCCATGAACAAATCCTGCAACTCAGCGCCCATTAAATCCGTATCCTTTTCGATAAGGTCGCGCGGGACGGTGTTGTTGATGTCCAGCAGCGTGGCGGGCGAGTCCGAGGCCAACTGGCAGAGATATTCGCTCAGCGTGCCGTAAATATCGACTTCACAGGAGACAGGCACGCCGCGCGACGCCAGCCGGGAATTGACGTAGCACGGCACGAAGCCGAAGGCGCTCTCGAACGCCGGCCAGCACTTGTTGGCGAAGATACCGTAAGTCCGCGAGCCGAGATTGCTCTCGGCAAAGCGCGTCAGGGCCAGTTCGAACCGGGCGAGTTTCGGCAGTAAATCGGGATAAGCGTTGCCGGCGCCGAGTTCGTCGGTCATTTCCTGCACGATTTTTCCGACGGCAGGGTCGTCCTCGCTCACCTGGTTGAAGAGGCCCAGCAGGTCCAGTTCGCTGTTTTCCATCAATTCGACGCCGAGGTCGTAGAGCGGTTTAATCGGCGCGTTGCAGGCGTAGAAATCCTGAGGCCGGGGGCCGAAGGCGAATATTTTCAGACCCGCAACGCCAAGGACGATCCTCGCGACGGTTGCGAAATGGGCGATTCTCCCTGCCAGTTCGTCAGCCAGACCGACGGGCGTTTGGGGGATGTGGACCGGCACGTTCCGCAGGCCGAGGTTGTACGAGGCGTTCAGCATTCCGCAGAAGGCGTCGCCTCGCCCGTCGATCAGGCTGTCTTTGCTTTCCTCAGCGGCCGCACAGACCATCACCGGTCCGTCGAACCGCTTAGCGAAGATCGACAGCGGCCCTTCAGGTCCGAAATTGCCCAGGTAAAGCACCGCCGCATTCGCCCCGGCATCGGCGACCTCGGACAAGGCCGACATTGCGTCCGATTCGTTCTCGATGATCGTCCCGCACGCATGGACATCAAGCCCGGCCTGCCTGCACGATTCGACCAGCGCGGCCATCCGGTTGCGCGCCAGTTCGATCGGGAAACAATCACGGCTGACTGTAACGATCGCCAGTTTGACATCCGGTGAATTCAGCATTTTCGAGATGCCCCTTTCGGTTGTATTCGTAGGGTGTGCAGGTTCTGTTTCCTGCACACCGCGATTGGCAGGTAAAGCGTCCGGTGTGCAGGTTTTGTTTCCTGCACACCACGATTGGCAGGTGAAGCGTCCGGTGTGCAGGGAAAAGAACCTGCACACCCTACTTATGGTCCAGCACGTCGATTGCGGGCATGGGTTTGCCTTCGAGATACATCAGCGACGCACCTCCGCCGGTGGAGACGTGAGTCATTCGCTCTTCCAGGCCCAATTGCGCGACGGCAGCGGCAGAGTCGCCACCGCCGATGACGCTGACAGCGCCGTCGTTCGTGGCGGCGGCGACGGCCTCGGCGATAGCCCTGGTCCCGGCGGCGTAGTCCGGCTTCTCGAAAACGCCCATCGGGCCGTTCCAGACGATGGTCTTAGCGCCGGCGACTATCTCGCTGAACTTCTTTATCGTCTCCGGTCCGATGTCCATGCCCTGGAGGTCGTCGGCTATGCCCAGGCCGTCGGTGGTCTGCGGTTTGCCGGTGTCGAAGTCGTCGGTAACGATATTATCGTCGGGCAGGACGACCTTGTCGCCCGCGCCGGCGAGCAGTTCCTTCATCGTCCCGATCTGATCCTCCTCGACCAGGCTCTTTCCAACGGCGACGCCCTGGCTTTTGAGCAGCGTGTAGGCCATTGCACCGCCGATGACGATCCGGTCCACTTTTTCCAGGAGCGTGGAGATAACCTTTATCTTGTCGGAGACTTTTACTCCGCCGAGGATGGCGACGAACGGCCTGGCCGGGTCGGAGACGGCGTCGTGGAGGTATTTTATTTCCTTCTCGACGAGGAAGCCCGCCACTGCCGGTCCGCCGGCGGCATGGATGGCCTTGGCCGCGCCGTACATACTGGCATGCTTGCGATGGCAGGTGCCGAAGGCGTCGTTGACATAGACATCGCCCATTTGTCCCAATGCCTGGACGAACTCGTACATCGTCCTTCTCTGATCGAACGTGAGTTGACCGTCGGGGTTCTTCTTGCCCTTTTCGGGCATGGTCTCGCCCGGATGGAAGCGCAGGTTCTCCAGCAGGACGACGTTTCCGGGCTTCAGGTCGGCGACGAGTTTTTCCGTGCCGGGTCCGACGACCTCCGGCGGGCCTAGCGTAACAGGCCTGTCCAGAAGTTCCGCCAGGCGGTCGGCGGCGGGCTTGAGAGAGAATTTCTTTTCGAATCCTTCGCCTTTAGGCCGGCCCAGGTGGCTCATCAGCACCAGCGACGCGCCGCCGTCCAGGACGTGCATAATACTCGGCAAGGCCGCGACGATCCGCTTGTCGTCGGTTACCTTTCCGCCGTCCAGCGGGACATTAAAATCCACCCGCATCAAAACCTTCTTACCCGCCACGTCAATGTCCGCAATAGTTTTAGTCGCCATTGTTTTGAACCTCTGTTTTGTTTTCGTCAAAGTATCTTGTGATTAAGCAAACCATGCCGATACAGCATAAAACGCTGCGTAATATGCTCGCGAAGCAGCGGTGTCTGAATCGATAGCCAAATTTCTTCTTGCCGTGTATAACGCTTTCTTCGCCCGTTCCCGCAGATCCATTACCTCTGGATTCATGCTGGAATCCCTTCACGCTTGGCATTGCGGTACAGTGAAAACTCTTGTGCTTCATACACGGACACATCGACCGGTATCGAATCGATCGGCCTTTCTAATTCCAGGACCAACGGATATAGAGCATGAATGCACGTCTTTAGATCTTTTCCAAAACTTATCATGGGACGAAGTAAAACCAGCAGGTCGATGTCGCTGTCCGGTTCGGCGTCGCCCCGGGCCTCCGAACCGAACAAAATCACGCCCTCTAAACGCTCGCCGAAAGCGTCCTCAGGAGCGGACCTGATCCGTTTTAACAATTCGTCACGTTCCATATCATACCTAAAAAAAGATGGGCCTATCCAAACGGATAAACCCATCTTCGGTAAATAGCAACGGAATTTCAACGCTGAAATCGTTACAGCGCCGCGATTTTCTCGATCAGGTCGGCGGAGCGGCACGAGTAACCCCACTCGTTGTCGTACCACATTGTTACCTTAACCATGTCGCCGTCCATCACCAGCGTGTTGTTGGAGTCGAAGAGAGAACTGTGCGGGTTGTGGATGACGTCGCTTGATACGATCGGGTCGGTAACGTACTCGATGATGCCTTTCATGGGTCCAGCAGCTGCTGTGCGGATGGACTCGTTGACACTCTCCACGTCGGTCTTTTTGCTGACCATTATGGTCAGATCGGTTATCGAGCCGACGGGCACCGGCACCCGCAGCGCGAAGCCGTCGAGTTTTCCGTTCAGTTCCGGCAGGACCTTTCCGACGGCTGCGGCTGCGCCGGTCGTCGTCGGGACGATGTTAATCGCCGCCGCACGAGCGCGGACCTTCTTGTCATGGACCAGGTCCAGCAGGCGCTGATCGGACGTGTATCCGTGGCAGGTCGTCATCAAACCTTTGACGATGCCGAACTGCTCGTGAAGGATCTTCGCCACCGGGGCCAGTGAGTTTGTCGTGCAGGATGCGTTCGAGATGCACTTTGTCTCGGCTGTGAGTATCTCGTCGTTGACGCCCAGGACGACGGTGGTCGCATCGCCCTTGGTCGGGGCGGAAATGACAACCTTCTTCGCGCCGGCGTCGATGTGGCTGTCGTAGCCGGGCTTATCAGCGGTCTTGTTGGCACGGAAAAAGCCCGTCGATTCCAGAACCACTTCCACGCCCTCCTTGCCCCACGGCAGATTGGCGGGATTCCGATCAGAGAGCACCTTTATCTCCTTGCCGTTGACGACCAAGGCGTCCTGTTTGGCGACGACCTTGCCGGGGAATCGCCCCTGCGTGGAGTCGTACCTCAGCAGGTACGCCAGCATGTCGGCGTCGGCGAGGTCGTTGACCGCCACCACGTCGAACCGCTCCGGCTCTTCCGCCATCGCGCGAAACACCAATCGACCGATCCGGCCGAATCCGTTAATTCCAACTTTCACCGACATCTTATTACTCCTTTATGTTTGTTTCTTTTCCGAAAGGGTCCAAGCCCCAACTTGCGGAAAGAGGCTATACGTGCCGCTTCATCCTGTCAAGTCAAAACCCGCCATATAAAAAAAGGGGGGCATCCCGTTTGAGTAAGTAAGGTTTTTCCGTACGTCGGTTTATTTGTGCATGATATGTGGAAAGATCGATGCTGCTCACGATAAACCGTTCGGCGCTGTTGAATCTGTTTGCACGTGGTTCCTAAACCTGGAAATGCCTGACGAATTCCTACCTACTCAAACGGAATGCACCCAAAAAAAAGCCCGGCCATCTTCAGGGGACAGATTCGAAACGGTCCACTGGGGATGGCTGGCCTTGTAAATAGATGAACATGGTCGTCGTCGGGCAAGTCGTAAAAATTGTCATACATCCCAAATCGGACAGTGCAAGACATACGAACTTTTGGTAGTATTTTTACTGTCTTGAGTAAAACAATGATTCGTTCAGTCAATTGGCCTTTTCGGTTCCAGACG
>DAOVFI010000629.1 GCA_030673005.1 Planctomycetales bacterium | reverse complement strand
AACGACGTTGACATCCGCGCCGCGTTCGATAAGGAGTTTCGCCGTTCGCACGAAACCCGCAGCCACCGCATTGTGCAGTGCCGTCGCCAGGCCTCTTTTTGTTTTTGCATTAACATCATCACCTTGCGAGAGTGCGTAAAGTATCATCCTACTCCTCGCAGGCCCGTCGGTCCCGTGAATCTGTAAAATTCGCTCGGTTGCGGCGTGCAGCAGTGTGTAACCTTCGTCTTTATGGCCGCAGATGCCGACGCCCTGGACCTTTGCGCCGTGCTTTTGTAGCAGCCGGACGATCTCCAGATGCCCGCCCGCAGCCGCCAGTGCCAGCGGGGAATAGCCATTTTTGTGGATTCTGAACCTTTTCTTGTCGCCCAGGTCGTAAAAGGCGTACCAGGCGTCGGCGATAGACGGGAGAATCCGGTTAACGTCGGCGCCGTGGTCAATGAGCAGCCTGACGGCCTCGGTGTTTCCGTAGTCGATAGCGCGGTGCAGAAGCGTCCACGGGCCGACGTCGAATGAGTTTGCGTCCAGGCCCCACTCCAGCAGGTGCTTCAATTCCGCATTGTCGTTCCTGTCTAGCGCGCGGAAGGCCTTTTCGGAAGGGCTGAGTAACAGACCGGCAAGGCAGCCGGATTGGGTGCCGTGGTCGCTGTGTTTGCGACCACGTTTGATGCCGGTCGGCTTTGTCGCCGGGTAAGTTTCTCTCAGCGCGTCGGCCAGCGTAGGTGGACGGGAAAGAGCCTTGAGACGAGCGTCGATATATGCGACCGCTTTTAACGCCTGCCGTTCGTTGTGCAGAACGTATTCGTCGGACTTGCCTTCCTTCCTGTACCTTTCGGCAGCGAAAAGCGGTCCTCTGAACTCATCCCGCGCGTCGATGAGGTGTTTGATCTCCGTCGCTGCGTCCACGGGGAACATCCTGAACACCGCCGGGCGGGGTTTAAGACCGAAGGTGTGCAGGCCGTCGTTGATGAGCGGTGAAAAGCTGTCCCAGGGCACGTGGCCGGGAACGAACGGATATGCGTGAGCGTGGTGGGCGTTGATGAAAATTAGATAATACGTAGGAACGACCCACGAAAAGTAGCCGAACATCTCGAAAAACATCACGCGAACGTCCAAGGTGATCGGAACGACCGCCGCGCCGTTTTTTATCGGGTAGCAGTCAATCCTGTTATGTTCGGTGTAGTTGTAATAGGTGTGGATGACGAGTATTCCGTCCGACACCGGCCTGCACTGTGCGCCCCTGACCCGCCAGGTGTGGCCGTGGGCGGGCAGGTTCAGCGGCACGGTGGGGATCGGCAGGACACAGCCGGCGGTGAGAAACGGAATCAACAGCAGGGTAACAACCTTCAGACGAAAGGCAATTCGTGGCGTATATGATAAACGTCGCACCGGGGTGGTTTGTTCGTCGTTGATATTCATGAGCGCAATTTATAGCGACCGGCGAACAAACGCAAGAC
>DAOVFI010000704.1 GCA_030673005.1 Planctomycetales bacterium | reverse complement strand
TTGGGCGTCCGGCCGCGGGCGTATTCGTCCACGAAATAGTCGATTATCCGCGCGAAATCTTCCTCGACATCGAGGTCGATCAATTCAATGTCCAGTTTCCCCGCCACACGGCGGGCGTCGTCGGCGTCGGCAGACCGGCCTGGCGGACGAAGAAACAGACCCGTTACATCATAACCGCCCTGGCGTAACAGATACGCAGCGACGGAACTGTCCACCCCGCCGCTCATCGCTAATAGAACATTTTCTTTCGGGTACGACATTATTGGCACTGAAAAAGGGGATAAGTCCTGTTACGACAACGCGGGTTAATGAGAAACAGAAAAAAATGAATTTTGAATAACGAACACGGAATTTCGAATATCGAAGTAAAGACACAAACCGTTTGCCAAACCGCCTTATTATGAGTGATTTTTTTACTTCGAAATTCGTAATTCCGCATTCATTATTCGACATTCTCTTAATACTACCGAGTTTTATCAACATCTCGACTCTAATGCCGAATGCTAATCCGCGTTGTCGTCCTGTTATCCCAACTCGGCATACATTATTATCCTCTTTGCAAACGATAATTCGAGTTATCCCCTTTTTCTCAACGGGTCCAGTACCGCCAGTAAGTCCATTACAGGATCATCGTTGAGGGAGAAAAATGGGATGAGTTCCATTATCTCAACTCGGCATACCCTGTTATCCTCTTTGCGTACGACAATTGGACTTACTCCCTTTTTCTCAAGAGCCAGCAGGTTCACCGGCCCTTTATCGGCATGTTCGGCGACAACCGAACGCGGTGCGGCTGCGTCGAAAGTGCTCGACGGCGTAAAGTATTCATCTCTCGCCGACGCCGTTTTCACAGCGCCCGTGGCGAGTCCGCCGATCCGGCTGCTCGCTTCAGGCCGGACCGGGTCGCTTGCGGCGATTGCTGTTGCCGCTGCGACATTCAGGACAAATTCGGACCCGTTCGACGATGCGCTTCGGGCCTGTGGATCGCCTCCCGTCTCGGCGCTGCCTGCACCGCCGATCTGGTCGGGTACGGTAATCAACTTCAGCGCCGTTGCCGAGCTTGTGCCGTTGTTGCGCACTATGATCTCATCGGTCGGGACGACCTTGCGATCGCGATTGAAATCGTAGGCGTCGTCAATGTCGGCGGGGCCTTCCGGTCCGCCTGTTGTGTGCGGATTGTTCCGTGTATCAACCTGG
>DAOVFI010000786.1 GCA_030673005.1 Planctomycetales bacterium | reverse complement strand
TGCAAACGCCTGCGCCAGGCCCTCAACTTCGAGTTCCAGCTTGATGCATCTGGAAATCAACGCGCCCGCATCGTCAATCCCATGGAATAGCGCCGTCTGTCCGCCCTGGGTGGTCGTGAAAATAAACGCCGCGTGCGACGGCAGCCGCTCGAGGGTTACGAGCAACTGCCGGACCGTGTCACGCCGGAGTCCGTGGGCCTCGTTGATAATATAGACCCGGCCGCCCTTGCCGAATCCGATCAACCGCATCCCGCGCTCCACGTCCATCAGACGCGCCGGCGTGAGTTCGCTCGCGTCCAACTCCTCGATGTTCAGTCCGCCTGCAAGCTCGTTTGCGAGCAGGTACGCGATAGTGGTCTTGCCGGTCCCGGACAGGCCGGTAATCCAGTAAGCCCGACCGCCCAGGCCGCGCTTCTTAATCGCGCGCACCTGCCCGACCACCACATCCTGCCCGATCACGTCATCCCACGCCTGCGGCCGGTACTGTTCAAATAATGCTTTCATTTCCGTTTTCCTTTCATTGGGTTTCTGGGGGTTTTGCATTTTTTTCGTTCCTTCCGCCTTAATTATACAACAAGGGTTCAGGGTGTCAACGTCTATTTTTGGAATAATTTCGCGCAAATAGTGTACTGATAGGTACTTAACGACTTATACATCAAAACTTTTTTCCGGTTATCGGGCGGGTCGGGGACCCGCCCCTACATTATTTCGGCGCCTCCTGTTCCATGCTCTTAAAATTCCGCCCGCATGATCGGCACTTGTGATAACGAATCGGCGGCTTGGAACTCGTTATATCGTGCTCGCGGCTGCCGCAAAACGGACAACGCAAAATGAAAAAAGTAGTCCCATAATTCGCGTCGTCATTATCATCCTGGATTCCCGCCTTCGCGGGAATGACTGATGTAGACTCCCGCTTCTTTTTCGGCTTTCGGAATCTGTCCCACGGACTATTCTTCATTCCTTTTGTTTTTTCTCTTTTCCTCTGTGTCCTGGGCCTGCCCCAT
>DAOVFI010000564.1 GCA_030673005.1 Planctomycetales bacterium | reverse complement strand
CAAAACGTACCTTTTTCATAACGGGGAAAAAGATTAGCAGAGATGCAGGGGATACACGAGATGTTTTTAACAGGGTAGGGTGCGGAAGGTTCTGTTTCCTGCACCTGCCTACATCTGTTACAGCAGTCCGTACTTTTTCATTTTCTTGTAGAGTGTGCAGCGGTTGATGCCGAGAGCGTGTGCAGTTGCCTGCCTGTGTCCGCCGTTGGCGGCGAGCGCTGCCATGATGATCCGCTTTTCCGGCTCGGCGAGCGCTTCGGCGAGCGGCCTTGTGGCGACGGACGTTGCCGTTTGCAAATGACCGATTGCCGGTGCGGCGGTCGTCGCGCCGACAAGCCCTGCCGACGGATCGGAGTGGATCGCCGCCGTTATCGACGGCGGCAGATCGATCAGGTCGATCCTGCCGCCGCGGCACAGTACGACTGCCCGTTCGACGCAGTTGGCCAGTTCGCGTACGTTTCCCGGCCAGGGATATGACCGCATCGCCGCCAGGCATTCGTCGGTGAAGCCTGGGATGGTCCTGTTGTTCTCCCGCTCGTAGCGCCGGAGAAAATACTCGGCCAGCAGTTCGATGTCGCCCGCCCGCTCGCGCAACGGCGGCAGTTCCACGTTGACGACGTTGACGCGGTAATAAAGGTCGCGGCGGAAGTGTTCGCTCTCGACGTCCCGCCACAGGTCGCGGTTGGAGGCCACTATCACGCGGACATCGACTGTCTTGGTCCGGTTCGAGCCGACCGGTTCGAACGCCCGCTCCTGGAGTACGCGGAGCAGTTTGTACTGAAGGCCCGGCGATGCGGTGGAAATTTCGTCGAGGAAGATCGTCCCGCCGTCGGCGGCTGCGAATTTGCCCTCTCGATCGACGACGGCGTCGGTGAAGGCGCCGCGGACGTGCCCGAAAAGTTCACTCTCCAGCAGCATTTCCGGCAGCGCGCCGCAGGAAACCTCGACGAACGGTTTATCCCGCCGGTCGCTGCGATCGTGAATGGCGTGGGCGATAAGGCTCTTGCCCGTACCCGATTCGCCGGTAATCAGCACCGTCGCCCTGCTGTCGGCGACGGCGTCGATCAGGTCGAAGACCTTCATCATTCGATAATCCTGACCGATAATCTTCTCGAAACGCCCCATCGTCGATGCCTCCCGATATTACGAATCCTTCAGGAATCCGCGGCAAAACGCCGCCGCAGTTGCAATATCGGCGAGCATCGGAAGCGATGTTGCTAAGAAGCAACGAATGTCATTAAAAAACAGCACCGAACGGTTTATCGTGAGCAGTGTCGAACGGCAAACCGATGCGCATATCGGCTTGCCGTTCGGCGATGTAGTACTCTGTCAACCATAAATCTGTTGGTGGCAAAGGTTTGTAACCTGTGCGGCTGACACAGGTTACAAACCTGTGCCACCACAAATTGATGATTGACAGAGTAGTAGTATCAATAACCCACGTTGTCGTGCTAATGCTCTGCTCATTCTGTGCATTACTCGTCACTTCCTCGTGCGTTCGGAATATCGCAATAGTAAAGACCGCGAGTAGTGGCCACGTATAGTTTCTCCAAGTACTTCAATACAGCAAGGCACTGTGTTCCCTGGCGGTGTGCCAGCCATTTCGCCTTTCCCGTTGCCCTCTCAATCTCATAAAGCCCCGTATAGGCCGGCACCCAAATGCGCTTCTCGTCCCATGCCGGCTCACCAATAAGCCCAGGAAGCGGTAAACGGCTTTTGATCTTCTGCC
>DAOVFI010000032.1 GCA_030673005.1 Planctomycetales bacterium | reverse complement strand
CGAGTAATCGATTCGATTCCCTATGCCGAGGCGTTGCGGGAGATGGCGGCCTGTGATGCGCTTCTGGTGCTGGGATCCAGAGAAACCGACAGCATCTCCCTTCCGGCGAAGATCTTCGAATACATGGGCTTGCGAAAGCCTGTTCTTGTGGTGTCGGGCGACGGGGCGCTGAAGGAATTCCTCCGCGAGCACCGGTTCGGTCTGCAAGTCGGTCTGGACGATGAAGCTGCTGCCAGGAATGTACTTATGCAATTATACAAAGATGTTTTATCCGGACGGACGGACAAATACCTGTTCGCAGAGCCCGAGCGATTTTCCCGGCGTGAACTTACCGGGCAACTGGCCGTAATATTCGATCGCCTGCTGAAATGATTTGCTTGCGAAACAAGGGTTATTTGCCGAAAATACAATAATCTGCTCGGCGGCGACGGTGCATACGGAATGCGGGAGTTGACTTGCGTCTTGCAGACCAGTGTTCCAAAGTAAGGAGTCATCTTGTGACTGAAATAGCATGGCAAGAGTACGATGAGATGGTCGAATTCTCAGAAAACGAACCTCTCGTCGCCTCCGGTCACAATTGGCTGGCTATGGGGGTATGGTTAATGCTCCTGGGCGCTTTGGCCTCCCTGGGGTTTTGGCTGTTCACCGAAGGACATCTCCTGTTGATGCTGGCTGCAGTAGGGCTTCCACTGCTGGTTCTGTGTCTCCTGAAGCCGGCGATCAGTCTGTATGTCTTTGTTTTTGCCGCAGCCTTTGATGCTGTAACGGCGTTCGGCGAGGAGGGTACTGTCCTTGCGATGATTACGCTTATAAAACCGCTGGCTGCGATTGTCTTCCTGTCGTGTTTTCCGCTGTTTATTAGTCAGCACATTCCCCTGCGTGCTTCCCGTGGGTTGATCCGGACTTTTGTACTATTGGCGCTTCTGGTAAGCGCGTCGATTATGTGGAGTTTTACCCGTTTCACCTCGATCCAGTACTCACTGCTGATGTTCGGGCAGATCGTCCTGCTTTTAGTCATGGTCAATTACGTGATGCGGAACGTGCATATTTTCCGTAACATTCTGCTCTGGCTTGTCGCGGGCGGTGTGGCGTGTTCTGTCTTTCTTTTCTTTGTCGGGGCGGGTATGACCAAGGGTTTTGGGCGAGCCTCACTCGGTGAAGGCGCTAATACGAACGCCGTGGCGATCGGACTGGTAGTGTCCATTTCGGTCCTGCCCCTGTTGTGGGTTACAACCGTCAGAAGATCGCACCGGATACTGATTCTTGCCGCCGGCCTGATTATCTACGGCGGGATTTTCTACACCGGCAGCAAGGCTGGGGCGGCGTGCGCTCTGCTGGGCGTGCTTGTGGGCGGTATCTTTGAGGCCAGGCAAAGGGGTTTCCTGCGGTTGTTCCGTATCCTGGGCGTATTTCTAATTATTTTCATTGTCACTTATGTACTGCTCCAGTTGAATGTCCTTCCCGGTGGTTCACAGACGCGCCTGGAGGGCATGTTCAGGGTGGGGCAGACCATAGAGGCTGCCGAGCGTGGCGGGTTGAAACGTGAAGGCGTCTGGAGACTGGCGTGGATAACCTATCGGAACAGCGGACAGATGTTAGTCGGTGTCGGCGCCGGCGCGATCCAATATGCCAACATGATCGTGGGCACATGCTCGGAACGGCACAGCGCGCACAACAACTTCATACAGGCGCTGGTGGAATTGGGTCCGCTCGGGCTGATACTCATTCTGTTGGTGCATATCTATCCGGTGATACTACTGATGAGACTGCGAAACCGCAAACTCATCCCACCGGCGATGGTCGCCCTGTCGGCTCCGCTTCTGGCGGGTCTGACCCACGGCACCTGGACCACGAAGTTCTTCTGGATACCGATGCTTATAGTCGTTCTGCTGTGCGAGGCCGATGCCATGGCGTTTGAGGAAAGCCAGGAGGCGGAGTTTTTGGCGACAGAAGGTTACTTTCAGGACGGTAATGTTCCGTGATGTTCCAGGTTCGCCGGCAACGGGTAGAGACGACACACGGCGGTAAGTATCGGAGGGGCGAATGTAAAATCCCAGCACGACAACGCGGGTTAGCGTTTAACATCAGAGCCGGGATGTTTATAAAACTCGGCATTATAAGAGAATGTCGAACCTGCCTACCGGTAGGTAGGTATTGAACGCGGAATTACGAATTCCGAAGTGAAAAAACACTTTTCATAAGGCGGCTTGACGAACGTTTTGTGTCTTTACTTCGAAATTCGACATTCCGTGTTCGTTATTCAAAATTCATTTTTTTCCGCTTCTCATTAACCCATGTTGTCCTGCTGGTCTGACCGTCGGTTATCCTTTTAATAATACGCGCGAGACACTCGCCGACGCGGTCGTGCGCATGTTTGCCTGGATTTTCCCCGATTTTGATACTTGTAACTTGCCCGTTCGGTGCGTAGGCTTTGTCGGAAACCGGACGCCTGCGTGCGGGGGTTGACTTCCGTCCTGTGGTCCGAATTTTGTCGGTAGAGAAGGGATAATTTGACATGAGAGTTTTAATTACGGGTGGAGCGGGTTTTATCGGTTCGCACCTGACCGAAGCGATGCTGGAGGCCGACCACCGCGTTACCGTCGTGGACGACCTGTCCACCGGCTCGTTCGAGAACATACGCGACCTTTCACGACGCGGCGAGTTTCAATTCGTTCGCGAAAGCGTCCGCAACGACTCAACCATGGCCGTGCTGATCGAGCGGTGCGACGTTATCTTTCACCTTGCCGCCGCCGTCGGCGTGCAACTAATCGTCGATCAACCCGTCCACACCATCGAGACGAACATTCACGGCTCCGAGGTGGTCCTGAACCTCGCCAATAAATTCGGCAGGAAGATTTTCGTCGCCAGCACTTCCGAAGTTTACGGCAAGAGCGAGAAGGTTCCCTTCAAAGAGGACGACGATTCGGTTCTCGGCCCGACGCGGTTCACGCGGTGGTCCTACGCTTGCAGCAAGATGGTCGATGAGTTCCTGGCGCTGGCCTATCACGACCAGTACGGCCTGGAGACGATCGTCGGTCGGCTTTTCAATACGATCGGTCCGCGCCAGACGGGAGCGTACGGGATGGTCGTTCCGCGATTCGTGCGGGCGGCCCTGCGGGGCGAGCCGCTGGAGGTGTACGGAACCGGAACACAGAGTCGATGCTTCTGCAACGTTATGGATGTCGTAGGGGCGCTGGTGAAACTGATCGATTGTCCCGAAGCAGTCGGGCAGGTTGTCAATATCGGCCTGGATGAATCCATTACCATTGCCGGACTGGCCGAGAAGATAATCGCGATGACCGGTTCGGCAAGCGAGATTCGCAGCCTGACCTACGAGCAGGCCTACGGCCGGCCTTTCGACGACATGCTCGCCCGAAAACCGGACCTGACTAAAATAAAACGCCTTATCGGCTACGAACCCAAATACTCACTGGATCAGACACTCCAGCAGGTAATCGACTACGAGACCGACAGGCGAGGGTGAAAACCGTCGGGTCTGTAGGCCGGGACGGAGCGCAGCGGAGTCCCGGCGAAACGCTACTCAAATGGGGTGCACCCGGGTGCGACGAATGATTGAGCAATTCATCTCATGAGGAGTTCTTGAAATCGGAGGGGTTTTCTTGTCATAATATCACGACGTTTCCGGATATACGGAGGCGCCTAAACTTTACCTGCCTCTCGGCAGGGAGGTATGCAGGATTGTATTGATATGAAATGCTACGTAGGAATAGACATCGGCGCTATCAGCATCACGGCGGCGGTGCTGGTCGAGGACGCTGAAGGTCCGGAGTTTTCGGGGGGGCAATTTACAGCCGCCGGCCGGGTCGGCGACGCCCGTCTTTATCTCGGTGAATATCGCCGGACGCGGGGTCGGCCCATTGCTGCTGTTACGGACATCCTGGAGCAGATCATTGCAGGCGTCGGGCCTGACGGCGTCGCCGGTGTGTGCCTGACCGGTTCGGCCGGACGACTGGTCGCGGACAAACTCGAGGCCGAGACAGTCAACGAGTTCAAGGCCATCGCGCTGGGTCTGGCGGCGATGGGCGTTCGCGCCCGCACCGTATTCGAGATGGGCGGGCAGACCAGCAAGTACCTGCTGCTTGACGGTGGCACAGGTTTTCAACCTGTGAGCGGTGGCGGCACAGGTTACAAACCTGTGCCACCAGTTTATTCCATCGCCGATTACTCCACCAACGGCGACTGTGCCGCCGGGACGGGTGCGTTTATTGACCAGCAGGCCGGCAGGCTTCAGTTCGCCGTCGAGGACGTCGGACGGATCGCCCTGGAGTCCGAGCGGACTGCCCAGATCGCCGGCAGGTGCAGCGTATTCGCCAAGAGCGACATGATCCACGCCCAGCAGAAGGGCTACACGCCAAGCGAGGTTTTGTCGGGACTGTGCCGGGCCGTGGCGAGGAACTTTCGCATGGCGGTGGTGCGGTCGCATCCGGTCGAGCCGCCGGTCGCCTTCATCGGCGGGCTGGCGGCCAACGCCGCCGTCGTCGGTGCGATGCGGGAGGTATTCGACCTGGACGGGGATGATTTCCTGGTCCCGGACGCCTATGCCCACATCCCGGCTGTCGGTGCGGCAATAGCGGCGGCCGAGCGGGCGCACCCGGACGAATCGCCCGGAGAGGATCTGTCCGGGCGGATGGACAAACTGCGGGCGGCGTCGGACTCTGCCGGCGGGCGGTTCCCTACCGCCGAACCGCTCGATACCGACCGACTGGTGCTGTTGCGCGACCGGGTCGAACCGGTCGAACTGCCCTACGGCGGTGAAAAAATCGACGCATACCTCGGCATCGATATCGGATCGGTCTCCACCAACCTGGTCGTTATTGATACCGCCGGCGGCGTCGTCAAGGAGATATACACCCGCACGCAGGGCCGGCCTATCGAGGTCGTCTCGGCGGGGCTGGGAGAGATCGCCGAGGATGTCGGTGACCGTGTGGTCATTCGCGGGGTCGGAACCACCGGAAGCGGGCGCGAACTGATAGGCCAACTCGTCGGAGCAGACACAATCAACGACGAGATCACCGCGCACAAGACCGGCGCGACCTTCATCGGCCAGACGATGCTCGACGGAAGGGTCCCGGACACGATCTTCGAGATTGGCGGGCAGGACTCCAAGTTCATCAGCCTTCAGGACGGCGTGGTGGTGGATTTCACCATGAACGACGCCTGTGCGGCTGGGACAGGTTCGTTCCTGGAAGAACGGGCCGAGGAACTGGATATTTCCATTATCGGCGAATTCGCCGAACTGGCGCTGTCATCGGCGGCGCCGATACGCCTTGGCGAGCGGTGCACCGTATTTATGGAGCGGGACGTCGCCGACTACATGCAGCGCGGGGCCGAGAAGGCCGACCTGGTTGCGGGGCTGGCGTATTCGGTCGTGCAGAATTACATCAACCGCGTCGTGCGGGGTCGGCACATCGGCGAGAGCATCTTCTTCCAGGGCGGGACGGCCTACAACGACGCGGTGGCCGCTGCGATGTCGGCGGTGCTGGATAAGGAGATAATCGTCCCGCCTCACAACGGCGTGATGGGCGCTATCGGGGCGGCGCTTCTGGCCAGAGACAAGATGACAGCGACCGGGGGCGAGGACGCCTTGGAGCAGACCGGTCAGTACGTGCCCGTGCCACGAAATAATGGCCGAGACCTTGCCTACCGGCAGGCAGGCGGCCATGCCAACCCCAGCCGGTTCCGCGGATACGACCTGTCCAAGGTCGATTACAAACTCCGCGAGTTCACCTGCAAAGGATGCTCGAACAGGTGCATCATCCAGGAATTCAACGTCGAGGGCGAAAAGACCTACTGGGGCGACAAGTGTTCCGACCGCTACCGCAAACGCTCCAAGAGCACGACAAAACCGGTAATCGAGGACCTGTTCGCCTTGCGCGAGCGGTTGTTTAACGACGAGACCTCTCTGCCGGACGTTCCGAAAGGCGCGCCGAAGATCGGTATCCCGCGTGCGATGTTCGCGATGGATTTCCTGCCGTTCTGGCGCACGTTCTGGCGGCACTGCGGTTTCGAGGTGGTCGCCTCCGAGCCGACCAATCGCCGGACAGTCGCCGCTGGGCTTAACCACGTGGTGGCCGAGCCGTGTTTCCCGGTGATTGTCGCACACGGACACGTTGCCGAACTGCTCGATGCGGGCGCCGATTACATCTTCGTGCCGAACACCGTCTCGACCGAGACGAAGTGGATGGACAACGAGTCGCACATCTGTCCGTGGGGCCAGACGCTGCCGTTCGTCATCCGGCGAGTGCCGGCGTTCGAGGCCAGTTACGATAAATTCCTTGCGCCCTGCGTGCGGTTCCGTGAGGGTTTTAAGGACGTCCGCCGGACGATGCGGCAGTTGTGCGGCCCGATGGGCGTAGCCCGCAGTACAGTCGATTCGGCCTTGTCGAAGGCCTATGAGGTGCAGAAACAGTTCCGCCGGCGGTTGGTCGAGATAGGGCGAGAGGCCCTGGCGGAGCTGGACCGGACGGGCAAGCCCGGAATAGTCATCATCGGCCGACCTTACAACGTCCACGACGCCGGCGTCAACCTCAACGTTGCCCGGAAACTACGGGATTACTACGGCGTCAACTGCATCCCGATAGACTGCCTCGATACCGATGACGTGGATATCCGCGACATCAACGAGAACATGTACTGGGAGTATGGCCGGAAACTTATCGCTGCAGCCAGGATCGCAGGCGAGCGGTCCAACCTGCACATTATTCACATAACCAACTTCAAGTGCGGGCCGGATTCGTTTATCAGGCACTTCATCCGCACAGCGTCGGCCGGCAAACCCTTCCTGTCGCTACAGTTCGACGGGCACAGCAACGACGCCGGAATGATGACGCGCTGCGAGGCGTACCTCGACAGCAAAGGCATCCTCCGCCCGTGGCGGAAGGACTTCACCGCCGAAGGCGCAGCGGTGCCGGTTTAGGGATAGTAGGCTGGGACGAGCGAAGCGAGGCCCACCTTCTACTTTCGGAAGATACAGAAAACGGACAGGCGAATATGATTTCACAAACCGAAACAATGGAAGGACCGGCGAGTCGGCAAACAAGTCGCGCCGGCGGCAAATTGGCTGGCAGGACGCTGTGGATCCCTCGGATGACCTATGCCGGGGCGCGGATGATGGCGGCGGTGTTCCGGTCAATCGGCATCGACGCGAGGGTAACGCCGGAATCCGACGCTCAGACGCTCGAACTGGGCGGGCTGTACCTCGGCGGAGAAGAATGTTACCCGGAAAAGGTAACGCTGGGCGACTTCCTGCGGATCATCCGCTCGGACGATTTCGACCCGGACGCCACGGCCTTCCTGATGCCGACGGCTGAAGGACCCTGCCGCTTCGGCCAGTACGCCCCGTACCTCAAACAGGTCCTCGGCGAACTGGGCCACGACGACGTTCCGGTCATCTCGCCGACGTCGAAGAACAGTTACGACGACTTAGCCAAAAACGCGCCGGACTTCATGAAGCGGGCGTGGTGGGCGATGGTCTCTGCCGACATACTGGTGAAGATGCTGCTGAAGACCCGCCCTTACGAGAACACCGCCGGCGACGCCGACGAGGCGTTCGAAACCTCGCTGGATGCGCTGGACAAGGTGGTTTCCGACCCGGAACTGAAGGGGCGGAAACGATTAAGTGCGATTTCCGAAACCCTCGTCGGGATGCGAGACGCCTTCCGTGCGGTACCTGCTACCTATACGAAGGGTCGTCCGCTGATCGGCGTGGTCGGCGAAATATTCTGCCGGATGAACACATTCAGCAACCGCGACGCCATCCGCCGAATCGAGGACCACGGCGGCGAGGCGTGGATGTCCGACGTGGGAGAGTGGGTCTGGTACACCAACTGGTCGCAGAAATTCCTCCTGAAACGCGACGGTAAAACCTTCAGCGGCGAGATGCTGGCGGCGTTGATAAAAAACCACTTACAGCGCGGGTACGAGGAGAAACTCTACGCGCCCTTCGAGGAGGATTTTCGCGGCTACGAGGAGCCGCACGACGTGTACGAGGAGGTATTAAAACCCGCCTGGCCTTACCTGCCGGCCGACGGGGCGCTGGGCGAGATGGTACTGTCGATAGGAAAGAGCATATACCTGCACGCCAAAGGCGTCGACGGCATCATTGACATCAGCCCGTTCTCGTGCATGAACGGCATAATTTCCGAGGCCGTCTATCACTCCGTCTCGCGCGACTACGACAAGATTCCCATCCGGAATTTCTATTTCGATTCGACCAGTTCCAACATGGACCGCGACCTGGACATATTCATGGAACTGGCGCTTTCATACAGCCGGCGGAAGAAACACCCTCGGCGCTACCCGAAGTTGTTCAAGTAGGTGGCACGGTCAAGCCGAACGCCTGCCTGCCCTTCGGGTCTGAGCCTCAGGGTCGAAGACCGGTAGGCAGGAAGTGAGGCTTGGCCGTGGTGAGCGCCGACCACGGCCAAGCAAAGTCGAGGCCAAACGGCCTCGACTTTGCTTGACCGTGCCACCCTTCAGGAATTTGGAGAGCGGATGACGCAGATTGCGTTGGGTCAACAGAAACCTGCGGACGCACCGTCCGTCGAGCTGGAACAACTCCGCCGTTCCGTTCGCCGGTTCGAGAATGCTTTCTCATCCCTGCCGGTGGCGACCCGCGCGACCTGCCCGCTCTGCCGGGAGGTAGTCCCTGCCGAATTCAACCAAAAAGGCGAGCAAATCGTCCTGACGTATAATTGTCCCGATTGCGGGGAAAATACCGAAGTTCACGCCGATACGATCTGGATGGGTGGCACGGTCAAGCCGAAAGAAGTGAGGCTTGGCCGTGATAGTCGCCCGCCACGGCCAAGCGAGTCAAGGTCTTCCGACCCTGACTCGCTTGGCCGTGCCACCCACTTGGCAAGCCCGACGCATACGCTTTCCGGCTCGCCCATCCAGCCGATCCTCCGCCGCCTGCCCAGGACGGTCGAGACGCTCTGCCCGGAATGCTGCGCGGTGATATTAGGGCGGTATTTCGTCGAAGACGGGGCGGTCTATATCGAAAAAACCTGCCCGGAGCACGGGTATTTCCGCGACCGCGTCAGCAGCGACGCACTGCTCTATTCCAAGGCCGCCTGGTGGACGTTCGAGGACGCTCCCGGCCAGCGCAGCCCGGCGCGAAGCGGCGAGCGATGCCCGTCAGACTGCGGACTGTGCGGACAGCACCTGTCAGCCTCCTGCCTGGCGCAGATCGACCTGACCAATCGCTGTAATATGCGCTGCCCGGTCTGCTTCGCCAATTCCGGCGCGAACGGCTACGTCTATGAGCCGGATTTCGAGCAGGTAACTAAGCAGTTGCAGGCGCTGCGGGAGATGGACCCTACTCCGGCGACTGCTATCCAGTTCACCGGCGGGGAGCCGACGATACACCCGGATTTCCTGCCGATCGTTTCGGCGGCGGGTGAGATGGGTTTTTCGCACATCCAGGTAGCGACCAACGGTATTCGGTTCGCCGAGGCGGATTTCGCCGCCGCCGCCGCCGATGCCGGCGTCCATACGCTCTACCTCCAGTTCGACGGTATCGGCGAAGAGCCTTACCGCCAGACGCGAAACTATCCCGGCATTTGGGAAAAGAAACTCGCGTGTATCGAGAACTGCCGCCGGGCCGGGCTGAAGATATGCCTTGTCCCGACCATCCTCAATGGCGTCAACGACGAGCAGGTAGGCGAGATTTTCCGCTATGCCGTCGCGAACATCGACGTCATCAGCGCGATCAGTTACCAGCCGGTGAGTTTTTCAGGCCGGGCCGACCCGTCCGAGGTCGCCTCCCGCCGATATACGCTGGGCGACCTGGCGCACGGCATCGCCGGCGCCTCCGGGGCCGAACCGTTGCGCGACATGTATCCGCTGTCGATCGTCGCGCCGCTGGGGCAGTTCCTCCAGGCGATAACGGGCGATCCGAAAATTCGACCCTCCTGCCACCCGGATTGTGCGTTCGGGACGTATTTCCTGGTCTCGCCGGACGGACAAACCTTCCCGTTCCCACAGGTAGTCGATGTGGAGGGTATGTTCAGCGATATGAACCGCCTTGCCAAGCGAATCGAAGGCAGGGGCCGGTTGACCTGGCTGGATAAAATGGCGATTTTCCGGATGTTCAAGCGGCATTTTCGTCCTGATGCCGCCCCGCCCGGACTGGACGTAAAAAAATTCGTCCGCAGCCTCCAGGGAATGGTAGATAAACGACTAGGACGCGGCGAAGGGGAAAAACATACCTATAAAACACTGCTGTGCGCGGGGATGCACTTCCAAGACCGCTACAATTACGACGTGCAGCGGGTCAGGCGTTGCGTAATATTATATTCCACGCCGGAGGGCATTATCCCGTTCTGCGCGTATAATTGCGGGCCGGAGTACCGCGCGCCGGTCGAGAAGAAGTTCAGTGTCAAGCACCGGCCGGCAGGCAATGCCGTTGAAACAACGAAAAAACATAAATCCTGAAATCAGTCAGTTTGAGTAAATGAGAATTGACAGAGTAATACCCGTTAAATTACGTGTCAAAAAAATTTTATGGATAACCTATCGAACGCACCGGAGCAGGCGGATTTGAATTATCACCATCCGCTGGAGGATTACCTTGGACGCCGGCCGTTCCGCTGGCTGCTTGGTCGATTGAGCCGTCAGGGAAAAGACGGGACCGCGCTGGAGCGGATTATATCCAGTTACCGCAATCCCGGCGCACCGTTCCGGCAGCGTCTGAAGTACTGGCCGATCCACTTGTTCATCGACAGGATGCGCGGTAGTGTACCGGTCGAGACATTTCGCGAGCGCCTCGCCGGGCATGCCCCGACCGTCCGCGGGCTGGTAATCGTCGCTCGCAGCATCGCAGAGTTCGGCCTGACAACCCCGCAGAAATTCACCGCGCCGCTGTTCGCCGTCTGGAACTTCACCAACCGCTGCAACCTCCGCTGCAAACACTGTTACCAGAACAGCGACAAGTCTGCGCTTGCCGACGAATTGACGCTGGATGAGAAATTTGCCGTCATCGACCAGATGGGCGCCGCCTACATGCCGATGCTGGCGCTTTCGGGGGGCGAGCCGACGATGAGCGACGATTTGCTGCCGATCATTCGGCGGGCCAAACAATACAAGATGCACACGACTATCGCCACCAACGGCACGACTATGACGGAAAAACTCGCCGGCGACCTTCTCGAAGCCGGTCTGCGGTACGTGGAAATCTCGCTGGACTCGACCGACCCAGCCCGGCACGACGCCTTCAGGGGCGTACCCGGAATGTGGGAAAAATCCGTCCGCGGCGCGAAGATCGTCGCGGCAACCGAGGGTCTTCGCCTGGGGATAGCGATGTGCGTCCATCGCGGCAACTACGCCGAAGTCCGCGATATGATCGAATTTGCCATATCCGTCGGGGCCGGCTGCTTCGCACACTTCAACTTCATCCCGGTCGGGCGGGGGCTTGAGATGGTCTCCGGCGACATAACGCCGACCCAGCGGGAAGAACTGCTGGGACTGCTGAACGAGTATATGCAGTCCGGGCGGATCGGGATACTATCGACGGCCCCGCAACTGGGGCGTGTCTGCCTGATGGGCGCACCGATTGACACCGGAAGGACCGCATGTAGCCACGCCGGCAGCGGCAGCGGGGTAAAGGCGCGCGTGGTCGCGAAATATCTCGGCGGATGCGGGGCCGGGCGGACTTACGTCTGCATCGAACCGAACGGCGACGTAACACCGTGCGTCTATCTGCCGCACCGCGTCATGGGCAACCTCCGGGAAGGCAACATCGTCGATATCTTCCGCAACGGATACTACGACCTGCTCAACGACCGCACCGACCGCATCCACCATTGCAGGGAGTGCGACTTCGCCGACTACTGCGGCGGATGCAGGGCAAGGTCCGACGCATACTTCGGGCGCCTCGACGCCGGCGACCCGGGCTGCATTCTCAATCAGCGGCACTGGGACGAACTGGTCTCATCAGGCGTGATAGATCAGGACGAATCCGGCGACCCGGGCGAGATGCAACTGACACCGACGCGACATGGTTTGGCGTAGGACTCGGACGAATCGAGCCGGGTCAGGATTCCATAACGCGCTCGTACACCGCTTCGATCTTTTCGACCATTATTCGGTGGTCGAACTTTTCCGCGGCGCGTCGTTGTCCTTCGGCGCCGAGTCGGGCGCGGGTTTCCGGATCGGCGGCGAGTGTTTCGATGGCGATCTTCAGCCCCGCCGTATCGCCCGGTTCCAGCAGGACGCCTGTGTCGGAATCGACGACTTCGCTCGCCCCGTCAATATCGAAACTGATTACCGGCTTTTCCGCCAGCATCGCCTGCGGCAGCGCACGCGCCAGACCCTCACGCAGCGAGCAGTGGACGACGATGTCGGCCGCGTGCATGACAGTGGGCATCTGCTCGGGCTTCAGCAGGCCCGTCAGATGGACTCTTCCGGTCAGGCTTGCCGAAGCGCGTATCGCCCGTTCGATCGCCTTTCGTCGGCGCCCGTCGCCGACGAAGCAGAAGTGCACGTGCCTGTCTGCGATCCGTTCGGCGGCTTTCAGGATGAATTCGTGACCCTTCAACTCCGCCAGGCGCGACACCTGCGTTACGAGCACGTCGCCGGCGCTCAGGCCCAGCGACCGTCGGAACTCGCCCGCCTCGTCGCCTGCGTCGATGAACGCCGAAACCTCCATGCCGCTGTAGATCGTGGTGTACTGCTCGGGTTCGCCGACCCCGGCTGCGAGGGCCTGGGCGGTCATCGCGTCGGCGACGGAAATGATGGCGTCCGACCGCCGGGCCGCTCGCCGCTCCAGTGCTATGTAAAAACGGTTCGCCAACCAGGTTCCGTAAGGATGGAAAGGCAAGCCATGGATCGTGTGGACGATCTTCGGTCGCGTGGCACGGGCGTCCCGCCCGTGTTCCGTATCTGTGGCTTGGGCGTCCTGCCCCTGTGGATTTGTAAGATCATGGCCGGGACGGCCATGCCACGCCGCACGCCGGGCGAGTATGCCCGCCTTGGACGAGTGCGTGTGAACCACGTCGGCGTGCGCTTCTTTCAGAATTCTTACCAACGCGCGATATGCGAGAAGGTCCAGAAACGGATTAATCGCCCTCCGGAGCGATCCGACGACGATTACCTTGTAATTCCCGTTCCGCGCCCGGCTCAGCAGTTCGCCTTCAGGTCCCAGCGGCGGACCGGTAATCAGTGTTACATCGTGCCCTCGGGCGGCGAGACCCTCGCACGTCAGGATCGTATTCTCCTGCGCCCCGCCCAGGATCATCCGCGTTATTACGTGTACGATCTTCATTCCCGAGGGGTGCTACTCATCCGCTTCTTCCAACTCACCGTCCGGGACGAGTTTGTCGCCTTCGCCGCGGGCGAGCAGTTGTATCTTCTTCTCCGCGGCGTCCAGGATCGTCCGGCACTGCTTGACGAGTTTGACGCCATTTTCGTATTCGGCGATGGACTCCTCAAGACCGATCTGCCCGGACTCGATCCGCTCGACGATTGATTCCAGTTTTTCCAATGCCTGCTCGAATGTCTGTTTTTCCTTTGCCA
>DAOVFI010000081.1 GCA_030673005.1 Planctomycetales bacterium | reverse complement strand
TGCACGGATAACCGAAGATGCACCTCGGCCGCCAGCGCTTCCAGTATTCGAAGTATTCCGCCACGCGGTCCGGCGTTATCGCGAAGCCGTCGGTCAGCCCGTCGTTAATCAGCCAGTCGCGGATACGCTTGATCCGGTCCTGCTTGCTGAGTTCGACGGGCGAGCCCCAGAAGTACATCTCCTTCTCGCCCCGCCGGATGCCTATCCATTCGTGCCCGCGCATGCGTGCGGCGTTGATGTGTGCCTCGCGGGTCGAATTGCTGTAGAACTGGAGCGCCTCGTTCGTCGAGCCGCTGGTCCTGACGAGCATCAATCTCCTGCCGGCCTGGCGCCAGGTCATCTCTTCGCGACGGTGGCGAAGCGTATCTTTGACCAGCAGCGGGAATCGGCGCAGGTCGTCGAGAGATTGTATGTCGCCGGGCGAGATGCCGTGCTCGTCCATGAGGCCTCGCCAGTACGGCGTATGTTCGTAGGCCGAGGCGACGACGTCGCGAAGTCGCTCAAGCCGCAGCGCCTCCAGCCGCTCGCGAGGCCAGGATTCGCTGTCCTTCAGTTCCTTCAGGATTGCGAAACTCCGCCTGCCCAGGAGTCGCTCCTGGAGGCGAAACATCGTTCTTGCTACGATTGGAAGCACGGGTAATCCTTTATGCCACTAACGTTCGATCTCTCGAAATTCTGTAAAGATTTTCATTCGACCACAATAACTCGCAGGCTTTGTCCTACGTGTGGGAAATATGCCCTTGAACCATTATTGGCCGGCAAAAAGCGCGTTTATCGCTTTATAGGCTGCCAGCGGGTTGTCCTGTAAAGTCGGCATCCCATCGAAAGGACATCAACATATTGAAGCCCGGAAGAAAACAAGATATTATTCTCCTGTCCGCTGGTAGCCCAATGCGATAAACGCTTTTTTTCTATCTCCCAATTGTTGGACAGAGCCAGTCAACAGGTAGTGTGCGGCAGGCAGACAGGTGCAGGGAAACAAACCTGCACACCCTACAACCGTCAATCATAAATTTATGGTGGCACAGGTTTGTAACCTGTGCGGTTGACACAGGCTCGTAACCTGTGCGGCTGACACAGGTTACAAACCTGTGCCACCAATGCTGCAATCACGTCCAATACATATTGTTGTATGCCTGCACCGCCTTGCGCGCGAGCGCCCTTATTCGACTCTTCAACCTGCACGGCGGAACGGCCTTTGCCTCGTATCGACCTTCTTCGATCGCACCGGCAAGTTCGCTGAAGGTGCGGGCAGGAAAATCGTCCCGGTTTTCCGAAAGCCATCGGCAAAGACGGCGAAATCTGCGAGTAACTATTCCGTTTAACCGTCCGCCATTGTACTGCACGTTGCGGACCTTGAACAGGCTGAAACTGTGCAAAATCAGCACCGCGTCGGCCCCGGCGCCGCATATCCTGCGCATCGCGTCGCGACATTCGGCGAATGATATTCCCATCAAGTCAAGCGGCTTGGACGGGTGCAGGCCCGGCAAGCGTCGCTGGTAAAAGCCCGACAATGCCAGTTCCAGCACATCACCGTACCATTTCGATCCGTTATAAAGTTCGTCGGCGCTGAAACCGCACTGCCCGCCGGCATAGGCAAACGTGTAACTGCTGTCGATTTTTATTCCGACGGCTGCGAGTTGCTCGAGCGTCTGCTCGTTCGCGCCCATGTTGCCGGCGCGAAACGCCACCGGCTGTTTGCCCGTCCATCGCGCGATCCGCTCGCAACCTTCAGCCAGCAAGGCCCGCTGTGCTTCCGGCTCCAGGTCGGCAATCTGATCGGTGCGCGGATGAGGCAAGCCTTGGCCGGCAAGCCCGTAGTGCTTGTGATTCGGGTGTATGTGGAGCTGCACATCCTGTCCGCGATCGAGCAGGAATTCGCAGATCGGCCCGATCCGGTCGGGATACCCCTGCTCGTCGATGAAGGCCTCGACAAAAAACGTCGCCGCCAGATTGTATTTATTGAGTATGTCGCAAATCAGCGGCAGGCCCAGTTTTTCGCCGCCGTACTCGCCCCAGACCGCCCGCGCCGGCGGGACGGGCTTCAGGCCGGCATCGCCCCACGCCCCGCCCATACTGCATTCGACGTCGAAAGTGATGAAGACCCCCGGCCTCACCGCGGCTTCTCCTGCGAGTCGGGATTGCCGATGATGTCGAAAGATTTCGCCCCCAGGTTCCTGACCATCTGCATAAAGTCAATGAAAAACGGCTTGATGTCACAAAGTGTAAAGACGTCGTCTTTGGTCCAGGGGCCTGAGTTCCACAGGAACTTTGACATGGCCGAAAGTTTACCCAGGCGTTTCTGTCCGGGCGGCAGCTGGTCGCCTCGGATCATACCGAGCATCCAGTTGGCGTCCCCGCCGAAGATTCGCGTCCTCGTGCCGACCTGATACGCGCCTCGCCGCATCTTTTCCGGCTCGAACCGGCTCTGCCAGAGCAGGAAAGGCGCGTCGAACCCGGCCATGATTACAGTCGGCAGACCGCCGATGAAGCGGGGGTTGATCTCCAGGAAGATGTACTCGTCGGTCTGGGGGTCGTAATGGAACTGAACGCCGGCGATGCCCTCCCATCCAATGGCCTTCAGAAGCCTGACGGCGTCGTCAATCAGGCTTTCGTGGCGGCAGGATATTCGCTGGACGGTAACGCCGCCGGCAAGCGGCATGTGATGCTCACCGATGTAGTCGCCGACCATGAACGCCTCGCCGCCGTGCATGAGTATCTGGACGTGATCCTCCACGCCCGGATGGTATTCCTGGACGAGGACGTTTCCGGCGATCTCCCGGACCTGGTCGTAGAGGCCCTGTAGTTTCTGTCGGTCTTCGGCATAGGCTGCCTTCCACGGCGCGCCGGCGACCCCGTCAGGATTATTCTGCCTGCTCGTGCGGAGTACGAGCGGGAACTGAAGGTCGAATTCGCCCTGCCCGTCCTGGAGTTTATCGAGCGTCGTGCCTCGCGCGACCGAAACGCCCAGGCGCCGGCACAGCGCGTGCATGTAATCCTTGTCGGTGGCCTTTGCGAAACAGTCCGCCGACGGGCTGAAGACGTGAATGTCCGGCTCGAACCTGTCCCGGCAGCGGATCAGGGCCATGTGATAGGCCTCGGCGATTGTCATTATCGAGCCGACGTCCAGACGTCGCGCGAGCGCATCAATCTCGTCTGCGAATCGCGGGTCCGACGCGTTCATTGGCAGCGCCCATGCGCCGGCGGAGTATCGGCTGTGAGCGGCCAGACCGCGCCCGCTCCTGCAAACGGAGAAAACCTTAAGCCCGCCCCGACCAAGACTGCGAACCATCCACAGACCGACCTGCGTATCGCCGCAGATCGCCAGCACGCGGCGCGAACGCGACGCGTTACCGGCGGATTTCACTCGTGGTATTCGTATCGTTTGCATTGGTTATCCCGGTTCGCCGCGTTATCCGCCGTGTCGATTTTCTGCGCTTCGAGCCGTTCTTGTGGTTCCCGACGGCGGCGTAAAGGCCCAGCCCAAGCCGCTTTATCATATGGGCCATATCGACCATATAGGGTTTGATGTCCTCGACGGCAAAGACGTCGTCTTTGGTCCAGGGTCCGAAGTTCCAGAGGAATCGGGCCGCAGCCGACAGTTTGCCCAGGCGCTTCTGCCCCGGCGGCAACCGGTCCCCGCCGATCATGCCGAGGACCCAATTGGCGTCCCCCCCGAGCAGCCTGGTCCTTACTCCGACCTGATAGGCGCTGCGCCTCATGCGGTGCGGCTCGAAACGGCTCTGCCAGAGCAGCAGCGGCGCATCGAAACCGGCCTTTATCACCGTCGGAAGCCCGCCGATGAATCGGGGATTGATCTCGAGGAAAATGTACTTTCCGGTCATCGGATCGTAATGAAACTGCACGCCTGCGATGCCTTCCCACCCAATGGCCTTCAGCAACCTTACGGCGTCATCGATCAGTCCTTCGTTCCGGCAGGTTACGCGCTGCACCGTAGCCCCGCCGGCCAGGGGCATGTGATGCTCGCCGACATATTCGCCGGCCATGAAAGCCTCGCCGTCATGCATCAGGACCTGAACGCTGTCGTCCACGCCGGGATGACATTCCTGAACGAGAACATTATCCGCCATGCCCCGCACTTCGCTATAAAGGCGCGACAACTCCTGCTCGTTACCGGCGTAAGCGGCCTTCCACGGAGCGGTCGTAGCGCCGCCGGCGACGAGTTTCTTACGCGTACGCAGCACCATCGGGAACTTCATGCCGAAACCGTCCCGGTCGTTCATGAACCTGTCCAGGATAGTACCGCTGGCGACGGGAATCCCAAGGCGACGACACAGCGAATGGACGTAATTCTTGTCCGTCGCTTTCGCGAAAGATTCCGACGACGGGCTGAAGATGTGAATGTCCGGTTCAAACCGGTCGCGGGATCGGATCAGGACCAGATGGTACTCCTCGGCGACAGTCATAATCGAGCCGACATCCAGCTCCCGGGCCAGTTTCTCGATCTCATCCACGAAGCGGGGTTCCCGCGGATTTATATTAAGCGCCCACGCGCCGGCAGAGTACCGGCTGTGAACTGCCAGGAGACCCATACTCCTGCAAACCGTAAAAACCTTAAGCCCCGCCCGACCCAGGCTGCGCACCATCCATAACCCCATCTGCGTATCGCCACAGAGCGCCAGTACGCGATGCGAACGCGGACAGGAATTTACCAAACCGTTTCTCGGGGGTTTTAACAACTTCATAACGTCTTCAGGCTCTCTTCCGACCAGAGGAAACCGGGCAAAGCAGGTTTATAAGGATTATAAGGTTTTTCCTTTGTTTCAATCAATATAATCTTAAAATCCCTGGTAACCGTTCCGGACACGCACAAATACATTATGACATTCCCCGGCTACGTCATTCCAGGATTTAACTGCATCGGCGTTTGCGAGCGCCTCGCTGCTCCATTGCGATTCGAGCACTTCTCCAATCGCCCCGGCCAGTGCGTCCGCGTCGCGCGGAGGGACGATCCGCCCCTCATCCGGCGTCGAGAGCATCTCGGACACCGCTCCGACCCGCGTGGCGACCACCGGTACGCCGGCAGCGAGACTCTCCAGCACGACGTTCGGACAACCCTCTCTATATGAAGCAAGGACGCTTACGTCGGCTGCGTTGAAATAAAGCGGAACCCTTTCGTAAGGCTGTCGTCCCGCCAGGATAACCCTTTCGGCCAGTCCAAGCCCGTTGATGAGTTCTCGCAGCGCCCGCTCGCCCTTACCGGCGGCGGCGTCGCTTCCGACGATCACCAGCCGGACGTCTTCGGGCAAAGCCGACAGTGCGCGGACGGTCTGGCTGTGTCCCTTTCTAGGTCCCAGGTGAGCGACGGAGACGATAAGCCTGCCGTCGTCCGGAAGGCCCAGTTGCCGACGGGCCGACGATTTGTCGCCGGGCCGGAACATCTCGGTGTCCACGCCGTTGGGAATTACGTGCAGCCTGTCCGGCGAAACGCCCAGTTCGCGGGCGACCTCGGCCATGGGCGTGCTGACGCTGATGACCGCGGCTGCATTGCGCAGGGCCTCGGTGCACTGGCGGCGCATAGACCGGTTTTCCAGACAGGGATATATCCAGCCTCGCAGTGTAATGACGTACGGGACGCCCAGTCTCCCGGCCAGTCGGCCCACGCCCACGCCGTCAGGCCAGACGAAATGGGCGTCGAGCAGGTCGGGGCGCCATTTTCGGCAGAACTCCGCCAGCCATCGCCGAATTCCACGCGCATAGAATCGCCCATCCTGTGCTTTCAGGACGCCCGGAAAGTAGAAAAATCGCGGATGGCGGACTGTCAGGCCGGACATTTCCTCGACCGGTTCGGGCAGACCGCTCCGCCATCGGCTCCAGAGAGGAAACACCGGAACCGGTGAGACGACCTCAAGATCCACCATCCGCGAAAGGGCAGCCAGCCGCTGAAGCACAAAAACACCCCACGTCGGATTGACGCTGCTGGGAAAACAATATGAAAAGGACAATACCTTCAATGCGTCCTCACGATCGACAATCGTTCGTACATTTCGCTGTAGGCCGGGATCATACGCTCCAGGCTGTATTTTTCACAAACCTGTTCGCGCCCCGCCGAGGCGAGTCTGCTCCGCAATTCCCGATCTCCCGCCAAATCCATAATCGCGTCGGACAGACCATTAAGGTCGCCCGGCTCCACGATCCGACCGCATCGGCCTGAATCCAGAACTTCGTCCACGCTGCCGACTCGCGTCGCGACACACGGCAGGCCGCTGGACATCGCCTCGATGAGCGCATTGGGATGCTGTTCGCTGTCGCTGGAAAGAACAAAGATGTCAAGTTTCCGCAGGAAGGCGGGTATGTCTTCGGCGTATCCGATCAGGTGCACGCGATTTGCGAAACCGAGCGAGCCGGCCAGTTCTTCCAGGCTTGTCCTTTCGTCGCCTTCGCCGGCGATTCGGATTTCCAGGTTGACGCTTCTGGCGACCAGATTCGCCGCCGAGCGGATCAGCAGGGCGTGGTTTTTGACGGGCCTGAGATTGCCGACTGTCCCGACGACCAGGCGTTTTCTCGCCCGTCTCGCACGGCCGGGCGTGTAAAGGACTGTATCAACGCCGTTGGGAATGACGCCGACTTTCCCGTCGGGCCAGCTCCAGTGGGCTACGAGCATCCGCCTGGACTGCTCGCTGACCGTGAAAAGATGCGTCGTCATTTTGACCAGGATGCGCGAGGCCAGTCGTCGTCGCAGTGGCATGTATCCGGCCCTTCCCAGGCCGTGGAAACTGTAGATAAGCGGCACGATCGGCCAGGCGAGCAGCCTGCCGACGGTTACGTCCGGCCAGGCGCCCCAGTTGCGGGCGTGAATGACCGTAGGGCGAATTTGGCGAATCAACCGCCCCAGCCGGGCGGGCAGTTGCGGCTCGTTCGGGCGGGAATGAAAACAGTGGATGCCGGTCTCGTCCGGCAGGTGAGTCGCGATCTCGGCCTCGCCCTTGAGACAGGCGATGGAGTGACGCATCTCCGGTCCGGTCAGCGCGGTAATCACCCGCGCCATCGCCAGTTCCATCCCGCCAGGCCCCAAACCTGGAACGACGTGAAGAACGTGGATGCACCTGTTATCCTTTCGGCTCACCCGCCAGGCTCCTGGAAACTTTCTTACGTTTAGTCGCATTAACAGGCCGCACGTACGGCATCTTCGATGGCAAAAGATCCTCCTGGAGATTCTCCAGCGATCTCTGAAGGCAAACAGGCATTAACAGCAACCACCATAATCCTTCCATGTAAATCACAGTGCCCGTTATCCCATACGCCAGCAACGCTGCTAAACCGGTGGCAAGTCCATAACTCATCCAAAGGATACGGTCTCTATCTCTTTCAGGAAGTTCTCGAGCCTGTTTCATTATTCGCCTAAGCGTATGCACAGCATTAGCGATTAGAATGACAAAGAGCAGGATTCCGGGCAAACCCAGTTCCGTGGCGCATCGCAGGTAAGTACTATGGGCATCTCGACCAACGTGTGTCTGGTCGTATCGTCCAATTGATTGGTGAAAATTACCGACCCCAACACCCCATGGGCGATCCTTCAGCATCCTGACCGAGGCCGACCATATCTCAAGCCGTGCAGCAGAGGATCGGTCCCGTTCATCCTCGGGCCGCGCAATTGTACTCGTGCGCTCTCTAAACTGTGGATCTGTCAGGTAAAGCCCGCCTAGTCCGGCAATAATCAGCCCTACGATGATCTTGACGCGATGCCTTTTCGGCACTAATAGCAGCGCAACCAGTGCTCCGGCGGAAATTCCCACTACTGCCCCCCGGCTGCGGGTAAGAATAATCGCATTTAGTGCAAATACACCGGCCAGAAGACATATCGCCTTCCCTTTCCATTTGCTGCGGAAGAATTGAACGCCTATCAGGAAAAGCATTGCGGCAAGGTACCCTCCTAAAGTGTTCGCATTCCGGAAGTCCGGCCCTCCAACGGATTCCAGCCGACCGCTCGTAAACGCACGCCGAGGCGTATCATACGCCTGAAGGCCGAGAATCAACGCCCCGATAATCAAGACCCAGAACAGGCGGTCTAAATCTTTCATGTTCGTAACAACATGCGTCAGCATCAACGCGAATATGACTATCTTTGTGAACTTTATAGAAGGATGATCCACTATCGTGTATCGTCCGACCGTTGTCTCACCCATCGCCACCGACAGCCAGACGATGCCCAGGAACAGCAGGAGCAATTTCTCCTGACCGTAAAGGATTGATTTTCCGAAACGGAGTTTTCGCAAGTTCAGTACGATACCCACTGCCGTCAGCAGCGCCAGCGTGTATGAAAATCGGATTCCCCAACCTCGAATGGGCGCAGCCCACCACTGCCGCTCCGGCCCGATGCAGTAATGACCTACGTATCCGAGCACACCCAGGATGGGAGCAAACAGCGCCCCGCCGGTGCAAACAGCAAAGAACAATACAAATAATATCGTTTTAATCGCCATGATTAATTATTTGCGATAATAAATACAAACATATTCCGATCATTATAACGAATTCAGACAATTGCCTTTTCAAACGTCGTTTTGTCAAGGCTCATCAGCATTCTCTTGGCTTTGCGGTCCGTCGGGATCTTTTCCTATTGAAGCAAATTCACGCAATTCCCGAGATATTCTTTCAACCTCTTCATCTGTAAGAGAACGTAATACCCGCGCTGGATTACCGACCACAATCGTTTCTGGCGGCACATCCCTGGTTACAACCGCACCAGCGCCAACAATACTCCTGGTGTGTACTGTAACTCCGGGAAGAATTAAAGCATTGAACCCAATCCATACTTCATCTTCAATAACTACCGGGTGGGCGCCATGAATTGCACAATGTGTAAGTAATGCCGAACTCGCTCCGATAACACAATTGTCGCCAATCGTTACAAGATGCGGATTTAACCCGTCGATCCTGCCGATTAATCGAACATTTCTGCCGATCTTAGCCCCGAGTTGCCTGTATGTTTCAATGCGTTCAGCCATCATCTCTATTTCAGAACGTGATGAGCCAAGAATTATCCGTCGCAGTATCTTTTTAATAAACTTTCTAATCATAACGAACGTGTCTCCCTAAGATCGCCATTCATGTCATTTATTGCTATCCACTCAGTTATAAACATGTTCGTCTTCGACATGTGGTAGGGAATCACCCGACATTCGGTTTTAATTCATCAGG
>DAOVFI010000200.1 GCA_030673005.1 Planctomycetales bacterium | reverse complement strand
CGAATCCTCTTCCGGAGCTGGAAGGCTACATCTGCAATGACGTGGTGATTACCACGGATTCCGACTGGCTCAGCGCCGTGCTTATCGTGATCCCGGATGATCCTGCAATGGCTTCAATGGTTTACCAGGATCCGGTGGGCGGTATCACTTCGCCGAACCCTGCGTTTTTCCCGACGTTTCCAAAGTTGGAGTATGACACCTACGTCAGCAATGGCGTTCTCGGCGAGCCGGTCTCGATCGCCCCTGCCGTTGACTATGGTTACAGCCAGATCGAGTTCACCACCGACACCGATCCTGCCACCGACAATGTAGCGTTGCAGTTTTTCACGACCGACACGGACGACGTCGGAACCTTACATCTGGCGCGTCTAACATTGCACAACACTTGCCAGGGCACGGGTATGTTTATTGTGACTACGGCTCCGGCGGGAGGCCCGAAGTACTGTTTCGGGGGTCCGATCACCGACGGGATCTTCCTTCCCGAACCAGCTGCGATGGCGCTGCTGGTGCTGGGCGGGTTGATGCTCCTGCGCCGCCGGCGCTGAACAAATGCAGGCCGGCGAAAGTGTGGCTGCCTCGGACTGAGCGCCTCCGGCAATAATCCAGAAGTATTAAATTGACGTAATTTTTCCAAATACGTAGATTTACGTTTAGCGTAACACTTCAGCCATGATCTCAGCCGAAACCCGACACGGCTGAGATCCGCAAATCACATAACTGTTACGGAAGGCCTAAAAGTTTTCCTTTCTCCGTAAGGCTTGCAAAACTATGCTCCATTCACTTCTGAAACAGAGAATCCCGGATACAAAGAAAGGAACGGCAATCATGTTTGAGGCAAATACGGTAGTAACCGTCGAGCAGGAGAAAATCTTCATCAACGATGCGCCGACTTATCCGGGGACGGATCGGGCCGAAGGCTTTCTTTTCAATGTCCGCACCGTCAACGCGACCTTCGACGACACGCTTGGCAAGGTCGATTGGTGGGACGACGACGGTTCGCATCCGGAGAACGGCCATGCGAATTACGGAAAGTGGGTCTCGCCCGATTCGGCCTTCGCCAACACAGAGCGATTTATCTCGGCCCTGGACGATTACAAGGCCCACGGCATACTGGCTGTGAACCTGAACTTCCAGGGCGGCCATCCGATTATGGGCAAGACGGACATTCCCGAAGGACGCGGCAGCGCAGGCGCCCGGCCCAACGGCCATCGGGATTTCTACCACAACAGCGCCTTCAGCCCCGACGGCGCCGTCGATCCGAACTACGCCAAACGCATCGGCGACATTATCGAGGCCTGCGACCGCCGGGGCATGGTGGTCATTTTGCAGTTTTTTTACTTCGGGCAGGATACCGCCTTCGCCGACGAGCAGGGCATCCTGGCGGCCATCGATAGCGGCGTCGATTTCGTATGCGAGCGCGGCTACCGGAACGTCCTGATAGAGATCGCCAACGAGACCATGGGCGGCCACTATCATCATCCCATCCTCAAGCCGGCGCGGACGGCGGAACTGATTGCCCGCGCCCGGCGGCGGGGACTGGAAAAACACGACAGAAAACTCCTCGTCAGCACCTCCGAGGCGGCGATGAATAACCGCGAGCAATGGTCCACCGACGAGATCGACCGGGTGTTCAGTGAAGCCGATTTCATCCTCCTGCACGGCGGCGACAACATCGAAACCGGCAGGGTCGGCGACAGCAGCACACTGGTCGAGAAAATCGAACACTTACGCTCACAGTCCTGGTTCGCCGATTCGCCCAGACCCATCATCCTAAACGAATCCGACGGCGATCGGGCCTATGACGCAGTAGTCGCCCGAGGCGCGTCCTTCGGACTCCACACGAATAATGCACAAACAATGTGGCCGCCGAAATGGGGCGTATGGGAACCGGAGTACCTGTGGTTCTTCAATAAGACAAAGACTCTTACAGAAAGTTAGGGCGCAGGGCGTGCAGATTCCCTATTTTCGTTCAAATTGTTTCATCAGTTCCCGCGCTTTGCGCACGGCTTCGAGTGCAACTGTATGTGAATATTCAGTTAGAAAAGCACGCGCTTCCGACTTGTCCTTCCGATATAAAAGAAACGCCTTTTTCTCAACGGCTGACTGTTGAGCAAATAACTTCGCTTCATATTCGTCCCAGACCTTCCGGACGACCTTGACGCGATTGTCGTAGTCGCGCCTTACCGTATCCTGCAATCGCTTAAAAACCCACCAGGCATGATTCTCGTCCGGGTCATACTTGCCGGGAAACTTCGTAAAGTGATACTCCAGCGTCAGGTGCCGCCTCAGCTCAACCGGCTTGTAGTAACTCTTCGGGGTTTCCGTAATACCAATATGCCAGGGTGTCAGGACGCTGGTGCAAGGCTCTGCCGACGTTTTCCAATAGACACAGCCGATATCGACGGGGAGTTTGCTTCGCAACTGGAAGACGGCCGTCTCCTGGGTCGTCGGCCTGCATATCCTTTGCTTGTGAGACCGCAGGATGGTGATTACGTCCTTGACCGACATCCTGCCGGCGGGTTTGACCGAAAAAGGCAGGCGCCGGTCGGGCTTCAGCGGGATATTCCTGCCTGTTATCAGGCATTGGCCTTGCCATAGCCGCTTGTCCATAAGGCTTTTTCGCCGCCGGCTGTAGGCCTCGGAAAAGTTGAACGGTTTGCCGTCGGCTGGGTCGTACCAGCCCTTTTTGACTGCGTATTCGATAAGTCCCGGCGAGGCCAGGAAGTTGGCCTTATCCTTCAGGTTCACCTCGTTGATAATGTAGGAATTGGGCATAAACACGACTTGATCGTCGCCCACCCGCTGGGCGACCCACTGTTTGCCCGGAACCATCATCAGCAGCCAGGCCTCTTTCGGATCGGCGATAACTAGCGTCTCGGCACCGCGATAGCCGACCTTCTCAATGATTCCGGCTGCTACTTCGACGGCCTGTCTGGCGGTCCTTGCCCGCTCGGCCATGATTCGGGGTAGCATGTAAGCAATGCCGTCTTTGACCAGTTGGCCTTCAGCCTCGAGTTTCCGACGGCTGTATTTCCGGGCAGTGCATGAGTTATCGACGACCGCTACGCCGTATTCGTTGAGGTAGCTGTCGCTGTACTTCATGCCGGGTATCTCCGCCCAAAGGAACGAATAAGTCTCCCTGACTTGCGGCAACTGCGTCCCATTTTGCAGCCTCACTACCTCGCCAGCCTTGTGTCGAATCCGGGGAATCTTTCTGAAGTTCAGGAACTGCTTGCCGCTGTTCTGATCGCTGAACCCCAATATGACCGACCCATCGACCGATGCGTCCTTACCCACTATAACGCTGCTGCACGCCGCCGACAAAGACGCCGACAAACCAACGGCAAGCACTACCAATAAACCACGCTTCATAAACCTCACCTCATTCATCGCCACAATCTCCACAGTTCTGTAAAACCAAGTACAGCGATTCACAATGGGAAATCAGTAGCCGGTAGCCGGTGAAAAGTTGATTATTACCTGGCTACCGGCTACGGGCTACCGGCCACTGTTTTCTACGCGGTGTACCAGTGCTTTTTCCCTTTAAGAAAAGCGTCGAAACCTTCTCCTTTTATTTTTCTTAGATTTTTCATATGTGCGTTTCCGTGGGTCGGCTTCAGGAAATCCAGTAATTTGCACTTTGTGAATTCATCGCACTGCCAGCAGCCGTCGAAGCCTTTCTTTTCGCAGCATTTTCTAATTTTACAGAACGGCGGACCGCCGCCGCCTTTGCAGGCCTTCGGACAGCGCATCTTTACCAGCATTCCCAATACGTCATAACACTGCTTGTAGTCCTTGAATACTTTAAGCCATTCGATGTTCGACAATGCTTCGGCTATCTTATCGAATCTCGCCTGCCTTAATTGTTTTCTAAGATCCCTCGCCAAATCGGGAATCGTTCCGGTATGACTGAAGCAATCCCCGCAATACAGACCGCAATACGCGACCATATCACTATCATTGGACATGGTACTTTATCTCCGTCGGTAAAATATTTTGTAATCAGTGATTTGTAATCAGTAATCAGTAATTCGTCATCAGAATAATTTACATACACATTATTACTTGTTACCAATTACTGATTACTTATCTTTCCTTCATAAGCATCAATCATTTCAGATACCATACGTTTTCTATCGTCCGGTATGGGGGCGGGTTTATGTTCAGTTACAATTCTATCAACCTCGTTCTTCAGCCTTTGCTTCAGTGAAATCTTATCCGAATCCATCCAGGCCTTTTGGGACACTCTCTCCATAATTCTCGGATACCATACTTCCTTTTTATAGAGATTTATTGTCATATCTCTGTCTATGAAACTGCCGCCCGGACCGACTTCGAGAATCTCCGCAACACTATCTTTAATCGTATCGGTATCTATTCCTGAAAGGTACCGTTTTGCGTAGCCGATCATTTCGTCGCCCAGAACCAGCAGTTCGTTGGACGTTGCCTGGGCCGAACTCGACCAGCCGACGTCGTGCACGAGATTCGAACCTGACATAGCGTTCAGCAGGATTGACGTTCCACTCTCGAAGGCCGCCTGTGCGTCCAGTTCGTGCGAATCGGTGGCGCCCGCCGTCCCGAATGACGGGATGTCATAGAACCGCGCCAACTGTGCAATGGCGGTATTCATAAGTTGCAGTTCGGGGCAGCCGTATGTAAATATCATTCCCTTCATATCCAGCGTGGTAAAGACGCCGCCGAAGATTACGGGTGTTCCCTTCCTGTAGTTCTGGACCAGTACAAGCCCGCTGAGAAGTTCACTAAATCCGCACAGCAGTGCGCCGCTCAGCGTTATCGGGGCTGTCCCGCCGCACATCGGTCCGGGTGTGTTGAGAATCGGCAGCCCGTAATCGGCGGCCTTGAGCAGCTTTTCCAGTGAATGGGCGGTGTGCTGGAGCGGCGAAACCGGTTCGGTGTAGTAGATAAGGTAAGGTTTGCTCAGAAACGCCTCCTTCGAGCCGGAGATAATTCCGCACATCTCGACAATCGCGTCCAGGCTCTTTGTCGTGTGCGATGTGATTATTACAGGCTTGACGGAGTTGGAGAGAATCGTGAAGATTTCCCGCACATCCCGT
>DAOVFI010000068.1 GCA_030673005.1 Planctomycetales bacterium | reverse complement strand
CTGTGAATATAGCAAAAAGATCACGTATTTCCTATGATACAGCCAAGTGCAAAGGATGGTATTACAGACAAGACGGTAGGCTGGGCCGTGAGGCCCACCTTTTACGCTCGAATGCAAAAGATAACATCACAGGTAAAACCCAGCTTAGGCTTCGACCAGGGAACGCTGCTGCTGACCGGTGTAGCCCAGGGGGATCTCCATGCCGTTTTTGAGCGGAACTTCTGGAGTTGGGACAACAGGGTAGGCGCCTGGCGGTGTGATCCGATTCATTATGCTATGGTTCGCAGGATTCTTCTCGGTCATTTCGATGGGCGTTTCCACGATGAAGTATCCCGTCCGCCGCGCGTTTTCTGGCCGAAGGTGGACCTGCCCGATCTCAGGCCGGAGCAGTCCGAAGCGCTGGCCGGGTGGCGCCGGGCGGGCCGGCGAGGCCAAGTCATCATGCCGACCGGGACTGGCAAAACGGAGGTGGCGCTGGCGGCAATGGTCGAGGCGCAAACCGCAACGCTGGTCGTCGCACCGGTCCGCGACCTGATGTACCAATGGCATCGCAGAATCCTTCAGTCGCTCGGCTACGACGCGGGAATCGTCGGCGACAACCTCTTCAACCTCCAACCTGTTACAGTAACTACCTACGACAGCGCTTACATTCACATGGACAAAATGGGCGACCGTTTCGGCCTGCTGATCTTCGATGAGGAACACCATCTGCCCGGACCCAGCCGCCGGGACGCGGCAATAATGAGCACGGCGATAATGCGCCTGGGCCTGACGGCTACGCCGGAACGATCAGACAGCAGGCATTTTGATCTTGATTGGCTCATCGGCCCGGTCGCTTACCGGATGCCGTTCAAGCAAGCCAGGGGGAAGACACTGGCTGACTTTGACGTGGTCCGCATCCCGGTGGCACTGACAGCCGGCGAGCAGGCGACGTATGACCAGTGCAGCCGGTTGGTGCGGCATTTTATGACCTCTCGCCGGAAAGAACAACCCGGATACATGTGGCGAGACCTCTGCGCCGAGTCCGGCAAAGACCCTGTCGCCAGGAAGGCCCAGAAGGCTTATTACCTCAAACAATCAATCGAAGACCGAGCAGCCGAAAAACTGCGCGTGCTGGAAGACATTTTCCGTCTTCACGTCGGTCAAAGGACCATTGTTTTCGCAGGCTCAAATGTGATGGCGATGGAAGTTTCGAGGCGGTTTCTGGCGCCGACAATCCTCTCGCACACGCGGAAGCGAGAGCGATTGGCCGTGCTGGATGGTTTTGCAAGTGGAGAGTTTCCGGCCCTCGTGGCCAATCGCGTTCTGGACGAGGGGGTGGACGTACCCGAAGCGAAAGTGGCTGTAGTCATCGGCGGGCAGGCGTCCACACGCCAGGCCAAGCAGCGGCTGGGGCGAATCCTGCGAAGGTCCGGCAATGCCCGAGCCACACTGTACGAAGTCGTCTGCGAAAACACCAAGGAAGTCCACCGCTCCCGCAAAAGGCGCCGAAGCGATGCTTACGAACGAATACTCCATCGTCGAGTTTTACCAGGGTAAGAGTTTAGCCGTATGTGGAAGAAAAGAGCAAGTCAGGCACACGAAGTATTTATCACTCCGGCTGTTTGGAGTGATGAATACTTCGCCAGTGCCGACGGCGGCGGAGCGGAAAAATGAAAAATCAATTCAAAAAGACGAATTGCTTTTTCATTTTGTGTGCCTGACTTGCTCTTTTCTTCCGCAGTCTTTGCAAAGGGATGAACAGACACAGCTTAAGTAGCGTAGCACGGCCGTCTCGGCCGTGATTTAAAACTTTCACGGGCGAGACGCCTGTGCCACGGTGTAGATATGCTTAGGAGCGAACATTCCATTGTTGAATTCAAAGGCGGCCTGGCGATACCGGATCGCCTTACAAGAGAGGTCCACCGGCATTATCTGAACTACACCGAGCGGATGCTAGCGATCTATCGCAACGGAATCGGCCGGCAGCGTCGTGAATGTCATCGCGAGGTCGAATTACTCTTCGCCGACGAACCGGACTGCCCTACTCAACGCATTCAGGCGTTCTGCAAACTGCTGGATGAAAAGAGTGTTTTTCAGGCTGATCCGCGAGGCGAGGCGGGGAAGTTGCGGATGCGGGTATTTACGGCTGCGGCGCAGTTCCATCCCCTCGTCGGCAGGCCCGATCGACTGTTTGAATACGGCGAAACGGAAACTAAAGCGAGAATTGCCCGACAACTCGGCATGTCATGGAGCCGGATCGAGGGCGGGCTTTATGCGGATGTGATGTCGTTTCAGCGGCTGGAGTCGTTTACCGGATACGACGGCGCCGCAGCGCTGCTTTCACGCTATAACGTCGCCCAGGTCCAGGCGTGCCTCTACCGGGCAGAGAGTATGGTCATTACGGCTACGAATGATTTCAAGACGATCCTTCGCTACGTCAAACTGGCCCGGCTGCTTCACGAGATTTACCGCCTTGGGCCTTCGAAGTATCGCATTGTATTGACCGGTCCGGCCTCGGTTCTGCGCCGGAGCCGACGTTATGGCGTCAACTTCGCCCGCTTCCTGCCGGCGCTGCTGACCTGCAAGGGATGGAACATAACTGCTGTTGTAGCCACGCCGTGGAATACGAAAGCGACGTTGAAACTTTCGGACCGCGACGGCTTTACAAGCCATCTGCCGCCGACGGATGAATTTGATTCTCACCTGGAGGAATCCTTCGCCAAAAAGTTCGGCCGGCAGCGGGACGGTTGGCGTTTGGTTCGTGAAGGTGAGATTCTTTATTGCCGCCAGACGGCCTTCGTCCCTGATTTTATTTTCCGCCATGAGGACGGTACGGCGGTGCTTCTGGAAATCGTAGGTTTCTGGACGCCGGAATACCTGGCGAAAAAACGGCAGACGCTTCGATTGTTTCGAGATCATAAGATACTCATCGCCGTACCGGAGCGGTCTTTGCGCGAAGGAGCATCCGTCGGCGACGACGTTATTGTGTATAAGACCGCACTGAAACTGAAACCGGTTATTGAAGCGCTGGAACGAGTGCGTAGGCTGGGCCGTTAGGCCCACCTTTTATGCTTGCGAATGTTAAAGGTGGGCCTTCGCTAAGACTCTCGTCAGGGCGGAGCCTGCCGTAGCCTTTTTGGCGAAGGCGGGTAGTCAGTAGCCGGTTCCGCTTGCGAAGGTTAAAAATGGCGGCCTACCGGCTGCGCCGCCTTCTCAGCAGTGCGGCAGCGCCGATGAGCAGCAGGGACAGCGAGCCCGGTTCGGGGGTTAGTGCCAGACTGTGGCCGTATCCCCCTGCGATATCGACAAAAAAGTCGTCGCCGGTGGGCGTGTCGCTGACCTGGCTATGGAAGTTCCTGCCCCATGAGACGATGGAGCCGTCGGATTTCAAGGCCAGACTGTGGTCGTATCCCCCGGCGATACCGACAAAGCCAGCACCGGCGGGCGTGTCGCTGACCTGGCTATCGGAGTTGGAACCCCATGAGACGATGGAGCCGTCGGATTTCAAGGCCAGACTGTAGTCGCGTCCCCCGGCGATAGCGACAAAGTCGCTGCCGGTGGGCGTGTCGCTGACCTGACCATTGTAGTTGTGGCCCCATGAGACGATGGAGCCGTCGGATTTCAGTGCCAGACTGTGGTTGCCTCCCCCGGCAATATCGACGAAGTCGTTGCCGGCGGGCGTGTTGCTCTGGCCACAGTTGTTGTAGCCCCATGAGCCGATGGACCCATCGGATTTCAGGGCCAGATTGTGGCCGCCTCCCCCGGCGATATCGACAAAGCCGCCGCCGGTGGGCGTGTTGCTGACCTGGTCATACCAGTCGTTGCCCCATGAGACGATGGACCCGTCGGATTTCAAGGCCAGACTGTGGCTGCCTCCCGCGGCGATATCGACGAAGTCGCTGCCGGTGGGCGTGTCGCCGACCACGCCACTGTTTTCCCTGCCCCATGAGACGATGGAGCCGTCGGATTTCAAGGCCAGACTGTGAGCGTATCCCGCGTCGATATCGATAAAGTCGTCGCCGGTGGGCGTGTCGCTGACCTGGCCATTGGAGTTCCAGCCCCATGAGACGATTACGCCTGCCCGGGCGAAGTTCACCGCCGAAAGCACAACAGCAATCACAACGATCGCCGCGCCGATACTGAAAGATTTGAAAGTTCGCTCGAACATGGTTTTCTCTCCTTAATTAAATGTCCTGTCCTCTCTTGATTTCTTCAACCCGGTACCGGGGCCGCCACAAAATCAAGTGCGGTAAAACCGCCTATGTGCCAACCATCAACACTTCCAAAGCGGGTTAGAGCAGGTTAGAGCAGGTTAGAGCAATTATGAGTATACCACAATTCGAGACTTTGTCAAGGAAAAAATCACTTTAAAATAATACAGCGCGAATTAGCACGAAATCGTTACAAGAAAGGCGTAGGCGTAGGTTGTGCAGGTTGTAGTTTCCTGCACACGGAATTTCCCATCCACCAATCGCGTATGCAGGGAAAAGAACCTGCACACCCTACGGTTATTTTGCGTCGCGCCAGTTCGGACCGATGCCGATGTCAACTTTCAGCGGGACGTTCAGGTTCATCGCGCCGGTCATTTCCTCGATGATTATCGCACTGTCGGCCTCGACGGCGTCGGCGGGGGTCTCGAATAATAATTCGTCGTGAATCTGGAGCAGCATCCTGGCGGGGCGGTTCTCGTCGGCCAGTCGGCGGTGAATGTTTATCATGGCGATCTTTATCAGGTCGGCCGCTGATCCCTGCACGACCGAATTAATCGCCAGCCGCTCCGCCAGGGCGCGGCGATGCTGATTTCGCGAGTCGAACCCCTCAATTTGCCGCCGCCGGCCTGCGAGAGTTTCGACCCATCCGTTTGTCTTGGCCTGTGCGACGCACTCGGCCAGGAACTCGTCAATCCGTGGAAAACGGGCCTTGTACGAATCGATGAACTTCTTCGCCTCCGCCCGTCCTATCCGCAGCGCAGCCGCCAGGCCGAAGGCGGTCTGACCATAGATTATGCCGAAATTGACCGACTTGGCCCGCGAACGCTGCTCGGGCGTAACGGCGTCCAGGGACACGCCGAAAACCTCGGCCGCCACGATGCGGTGGATGTCCTTATCGGCCTCGAACGCGGCGGTCATCGTCTCGTCGCCGCAAAGGTGCGCGAGGATGCGGAGTTCGACCTGGCTGTAGTCGGCCGAGATGAGGACGTTGCCGGCCTCGGCTACGAACGCCGCCCGTATCCGCCGGCCAAGGTCCGTCCGGACGGGGATGTTCTGCAAGTTCGGGTCCGAAGACGACAGGCGTCCGGTGGCTGTGCCGGTCTGGTTGAAAGAGGTGTGAACCCGCCCGCTGCGCGGATGGATGCACTCGCCCAGACCCACAAGATACGTACTCAGCAACTTGGTAACATGTCGGTAATCCAGCACCAGAGCCGGCACTTCGTGCAGGCCAGCAAGTTCGGTCAGGACCGATACGTCGGTGCTCGGGCCGGTTTTCTTGCGCTTTATAATCGGCAGGCGCAGTTTATCAAAGAGCACCTCGGCCAGTTGTTTGGGCGAGTCGGGATTGAACCGGCAGCCGGCGGCCTCGATTATCCGGTCACGCAGTACGTCGGCCTGTTTGGACAGTTCGACTTTCTGGCGATTCAATTCGGCGGGGTCCACGCGGATGCCGTTTTCTTCCATCGTCGCCAGGACCGGCATGAGGGCCATCTCGATCTTTTCGAACAGGTCGCTCAGTCCTTCCCGCTCGAGTTCAGGCCGGAGTTTTTCACTCAGCCGCAGCGCCACGTCGGCGTCCTCTGCCGCATAGACAGATACCTGCTCGACGGGCACCTCGTTCATTTTTCGTTGGTTTTTTCCCTTGCCGGCCACTTCGCTGAAGGGGATGCACCTGTGGTTGAGGTATTCAGCCGCCAGCGAATCCAGCCCGAAGGAGCCGCGCCCGGCGTTAAGGACGTAGGCGGCCAGCATCGTATCGAACATCGGCCCGGCCAGCGGCATGCCCGAGCGGTTCAGGACGATCATGTCGTATTTAAGGTTCTGCCCGACCTTTTCGATTCTTCGATCCGCCAGGACGCCGGACAGTGCTTCCCGCACTTTTTCGACGTCGAGCACCTTCGCGCCCAACGGTCCGGCCAGCGGCAGATACACCGCCTGGCCTTCTCGCCAGGCAAGCGAAATGCCCACCAGGTTGGCCCAGGTCGGACGGACTGAAGTCGTCTCGGTATCGACGGACAGTGGCACAGGTTTGTAGCCTGTGTTGCCGGGGCACAGGTTTAAGACCTGTGCCACCAATTCATTCGTCAATTCTTCCAGCGCCTCATGCGTATCGATGCAGCGATAATCAAAATCATTAGCCGTTGTCGGGCTTGTAGGCCGGGACGGAATTGTAGGCCGGGACGGAGCGCAGCGGAGTCCCGGCGGTCCGGATGAATCACCTTGATCCGTCAATTCGGATGAATTGCCGGGACTCCGCTGCGCTCCGTCCCGGCCTACCTGTTCCCGGCCGACGTGCTCCCGTAGCCGGCGGAATCCCAGTTCGTCGAAAATTGGCCTGACAGTTTCGGCGTCGATGCCGCCGAAGGCGAAATTCGAAATGTCCAGGTCCATATCGACGTCATCGACGAGTGTTACGAGTTTTCTCGCCAGCGCTATTGTCTCGACGTGTTTGCGAACGTTTTCAGAGAGTTTCGGCGTCAGTTCGTCGGCGTGCGCGACGACGGCCTCGGCTGAGCCGAAACGCCTGATGAGTTTGACGGCCGTTTTGGGACCGACGCCGGGAACGCCCGGAACGTTATCGGACGTATCGCCGCACAAGGACTGAATCTCGACGGCCTGTTCAGGTCGATAACCCTTCATCTCCTCCAGGCGTACGGCGTCGATAATCTCGTCTTTAGTCGGATCGAGCAACACGGCGTTGGGCTTGATGAGTTGTTCGAGGTCCTTGTCCCGGCTGACCATCACTACGCGGACGTCGGCCCCGGCCAAGCGGCGAACGATCGTGGCCATGATGTCGTCGGCCTCAGCGCCGTCCTTGCGGAGAAGGGGTACGCCCATCGCCCGGATAATCTCGACGATCCGCTCAATCTGCGGGCCCAGGTCTTCGGGCGGCTCGGCGCGATTTGCCTTGTAGTCCGGATATATCCGCGTTCGTTCAAGATGCTCCCGCCCGCTGTCCATCGCCACGGCCAGGTAGTCCGGCTTCTGTTCGGCGATGAGTTTCATCAGCATTGTGGTGAAGACATAGGTCGCCCGCGTCGGCTCGCCGACGGGGCTGCTCAAGTCGCCGAAGGGGGCGTAGTAGGCACGGAATATCTGCCAGTGCCCGTCGATGATGTAGAAATTCTTACTCACTATCGTGCCCGGCGGTACAGATTTTTCAACCTGTGCCGCCTGTATCAATGTTCGATGCACAGGTTACAAACCTGTGCCACTACAGAGGCTATCGCCCCACTTTACAATTTTCAATTTCCGATTTTCAATTTTCGATTGGATGTTGGTGAATTGGAAATCGGAAATCGGAAATTTCTTTCCCATCCCGCTGTGTTCTTATCGACGGGCACTCTGTCCCTTTTTGATGGAAGGCCTGGAAAAAAATTATTGACTATTCGTGACTGCGACGGGATGATACCCTTTATCGGATAAAGTTGATATATCGGTCGCTTTCTAAGGAGTAGTCCAATGGCGCGCGTTGTGCGACGACACGGTGGTCCCCCGTATCTTCCGATTATACTGGCATTCCTGTTCCTGGTATCGACTACGCTGGCGGTGAAGTTCTACCTCAGCAACGACGAAAAGACCAAGGAAGTTGCCGACGGCAAAGGCAGGATTTCGAAACTCAGGGGTGAAACCGCCAATAAAGACACCGTTATCAAAGACCTTGTCATGGAGATGACCGGACAGAGCATGTCATTCAGGGCCGCTGTAAATGAGGCAGAGGAAAGGCTCAATCTGGAACATGCCAAGGGTTTTCCCAATCTGTCTTCGGCCATAAAAGGCATGAACGTCAAAATTGTTGACCTCCTTAAGCAGGTCGAGCAGGAAAAAACGACCAGCGACCAGTTGAGGGACGCAATCGACAAGAAAGATAAGACTATCGCCGGAATAACGGATGATTTGACAAAAAAAGAGAAAAAGGCCCGCGACGAGCTGAAGTCGGCCAGGGGTCAGTTCAAGACGGACCTGAAGGCTCGTGATAGACAGCTCGAGAGGGTTGTCAATGAACAAAAGGAAATAACCAAGGCCAAGAATCAGCGTATCAACGCACTGGCTATGGAAATCGGCCGGAATGAGGATACTATCCGGCGGAAGGACGCTCGCATCCAGGAGCTAATCGGGAAGATCCGCATATTGAAAGGCAAGGCCGGCGAGACGGGTACAATTGTCCTGAATAGACCGGATGGCAAGATTGCGAAGGTGTTACTCGACACTAATGTTTGTTATATAAATCTTGGTGAGCGTGACCGCATTACGCCCGGTTTGCCTTTCAGCGTCTATTCCGAACAGACCGGCATTCGCAAGGATGTTAAACCCAAGGCTAAAATTGTGGTCGTCGAGGTCAGTCCGACCGTCAGCGAGTGCCGCGTCGTCGAGTCGAACAGGGATAATCCGATTACGGAGAACGACCTGATAATCAACCTCGTTTTCAGTCCCACTCGCACCTATTATTTCGTCGTCAAGGGTGATTTCGACCTGTACGGACACGGAAGGATCGATCCGCTCGCGTCCCGCCGCGTAAGGGCGCTCATCGAGAGATTCGGAGGTAAAGTTGACAAGGTCGTCTCCGTCAATACCGACTTTGTGGTAATGGGTGTGGAGCCTCACCGCCCGCCCAAGCCGGCAGAAGACGCACCTGCGGTCGTCTGGGATTCCTACAGGGAACAATTAAAGAAATATAATGACTATATAAATGTAAAGGCCACCGCAGTCAACCTGCGAATACCCATACTGAATACGACCCGTTTCCTCGCACTGTGCGGACACCTGCCGAAGAAACGTCTGACGGATTAATACTACAGCGCGAAGTAGCACGAAATCGTTACAAGAAAGAGCGATCAGCGATCAGCGTTCAGCAATCAGCCAACAGATATGGGCGACTGACGTACATCGGGTATTCTGACTGCTGACCGCTAAACGCATTGCTGTAACAAGTGTCGTTACCAGATTTTAGAGGCTTTACGCGTTATTACTTCGCGATGTAGTATTAATACTATAACGCCGTTTGCGTTTCCATGTATTCAACGTTCGGGCTTATAAGGCGGCAGGGCGGTGAGGTAGTCCAGCAGTTCGCTCAACGACGCTTCGGCCAGGGCGATAGACGTATCGGCGGCGCCGTAGTAGAGGCGGATCTTGTCGTCGTTGCATGTCCATCCGCAGGAAAAGACCACCTCGCCGACGTCCCCGACCCGTTCGTACGCCTCCTGCGGACTGAAGACCCATTCGTCCCCGCGGCGGAGGATTTTCGAGGGATCTTCCCGGTCCAGCAGCGCC